>CAMGAZ010000116.1 GCA_946008205.1 uncultured Clostridium sp.
GTTATAAACTTCATTATCTGATAAATAAGTACCAAAATAACTTTCTAAAGCATTATCTTTAGAACTAGTATTTGCTTTTATTTTATTTCCAGCTTCAAGAACACTTTGAGTCCTACTATCTACTTCTGCAAGTATCTCTTCCCATTTTTTTGCATTTAAACCAATTTCAACTAAAGTACCGTTATATTCAGCAGTTCCTTTTTTAAGACCTGCCATTTTGCTCTCAAGCTTTCCAAATTCTTCGGCATCTAACCCCATAGTTAATGAAGCACCTATTTGATTTCTTAACTGGGTTTCATTCATTGTGCCTTCAGTATAATAGTCTAAATATTTTCTATCTTTTCTTTTTACATTATTTCTATTAACAACATTCTCAGAATCCCAAACTGCGTTCTGACCAGCTATTTGCGCGGCTTGCTTATCAGCAACTTCTTTGCGCTTTTGCTCAATTAAGTTATCCCAACCTTCTTTAGAAATTTCTAAACCATTCTCACCCTGGGATACATATGCCCAAAGTTCTGGATAATTAGCTAAAATTTCTAAAATCTTTTGATTTACTTCATCAAGAGCTTCATACCAATCTTGAGTTCCTTTAACAACATTATCCAGTCCAGATTTAGCTTCATCATAAACACTTTGAGCATCTTTAATTCCTTCATAAGCAGACTTGGCTTCTGATAAAGCTTGATTTAATTCTTCTAATTTTTCTTTATTCTTTGCAAGAGCATCGGTATCTGCGCTCATAGCTTTACTAATTGCCCAAATACTAGCTACTACTGCTGCGGCTGCCGCAGCAAACCAGAACAAAGGATTAGATAATAAAGCAGTTGCAAATTCAAGTGCAGCAACCTTAGCGACTTGTAATGCTGCAGCTAAACCCTCGTGTGCTTGTGCTGCTATTCCTGCTCCTGCCGCACTTGCTGCTTCTGCGGAGGCTTGCATCATAGTAGCGAGAACGCCTTGTTTTTCTAAGGCAATAGAAATACGTTGAGTTTGATTAGCTTTATCTGATGTTATAATACCAGCGGCTAAAGCTTCATTTTTCAATGTTTCGATTTCAGTTGCAGATAAATTGGTTTCAGTATTTAATTTTGTAATCGCATTACTTGCTGAAGTAACTATATTTTTTTCTGAATGTGCTTTTGCGTTTGCAACTGCCGCCTTAGCATTTTCATACTGCGCGCGAGTCTCTCGTTCTAGACCCTCTGCATCAATTTTTGCTTTTTCGGCATTGTCTTTTCTATTTTTAGCAGAAGTTACTCCTTGTGCTGCTTCTTTAGCAGTATTTTTAAATTCTTCAAGATTACTTTCTCTAGTAGTAATTCCTTTTTCAGTATTTTCTTGACTTTTTTTATTAGCATCAATTTCAGCTTGAATTCGTTTATAAGCTGCGCCATCTTTTACTAATTTGTTTTGACGCTCTGTTAAAGCTACTTCTTGCTCTTTTAAATCTTTTAATTTTTCTCGTTGCTTAGATAATTCACGTTCCTTTTGTACTACTTTTTGAGTAGCTTTTTCAGATTCTTCAACTGCTTGAGTATATTCTTCCTGTGCTATTTTTGCTTTTTTAGTTGCTTCTTCTAAATTTTGCTTAGGAACATTTATTTTAGCTCTTTTACTTTGAAGTTCTTTCTCTAACTCTTTTATCCTATCTTCTGATACAATATTATTTTTTGCATCTGCCGCTTTTCCTCTACCTTCTGAAACTTTTTTATCAAAAGTATTAAAAGCATCAAAACCTGTTTTTAAAGAAGGAAGTAATAAACTTAAAGACATTAAAATCGAAACCATTTTTTCTGTAGAAGTTGTCGCTTCATCCGAAAAAACTGATTTAATGCTTTGTAAACTAGAAATTGCTAATGCTGCTTGACCTGCTGCAGATGATAACTTCAACATTGATTCCAAAGGAGATTTTCCTGCACTCTGAGTTATTATCGAATTTTCAGCTTGACTCATGCGCATCTGACCTTCAATCATTTGCTTTTCAGTTTTCCAATATTTTTCTCCTCGGTCAATCATGGGTTATGTCCCTTAGCCTATATCAGAAAAGAAACTATTTAAGTCATTACGTTGTTCGCGTACTTGATTTCTTGTTTGATTTAACTGCTGCACAATTCTATCGGCATATTGCTTTAAAGTGTCTAAATCAGAAATAGCCATATTTTCTAAAGAATCTAAGATACCCTTATTGTTTTTAGCCAATTCTTCATAAATAGTTGGAAAATAATCTTTTAAAGTTTTTACAGCATTAGAAACTTGCTTTTGAACCATCGCAGTACTATTTCCTGTTGCGCTGAATGCATCTGTAATACTTGCAGAAGTTAATCGGCTTGCTTCACTTAATCTATTATTCTCTATGATTAATTTTTGATAACGGTCTGTTAATTCAGTTAATAAATCTTCTAAATTACTTACATTACCGAGATTAGAAATATCATTTACAATAGCCGTGTCAATAGCATCATTAAAACTTGGGACTTTTTTCCCAGCTAAAAAACGATCTGTCTCTATTCCGGTTTTATCTATTCTTAAATCTTCTTGTTCAACTAAACTTTCACGTAATTTTTCTTGTGCTTCATTTTGAGCTTCTAAATTTTGAATAATAACATTATTATATTGTTGTTCTTGTTCTGTTAAATTCTTTGATTGTTCAAGAGCTTTTTGTCTAACTTGAATTAAATGTTCTTGTGCTTCAATGTTTTTTAAGATGGTTGGGTCTGTAATCTTTTCTTTTGCAGAATTAATAGAAGTCATCATATCAGTCTGCAAATTTTTAAACATCTCAGAACCTTTTAACCAAACTTTAAAGTTTTGATTAATACGATTAAAAGCTCCATTTATTTGAGTAGAGAACGCGCCGCCCGCAATACCCGCAATAGCAAGGAATAAAGTCTTAACTCCTCCCATTTGCTCTAAAATATTTGCTGTACTACTAGCAACTTTATCTAATGTGCTGTACAGTGCTTTCGCTCCGTCTTCTATATCTAATTGATTATATATTTGATTTAAAGAATCTTTAAAACGATCTTGTGCAGCTGTCCAAGATTCTTCATAATATTTCATTTGCTCATCTACTGCACCATCTGCATTTTGCGCCCACTGCAGGTTTTGGCGATAAGCGTCTTTAGCTTCCATTAGGGACATAAACCTAGCGTACTGGTGAACTCCAGCTACTGTCTGTGCAGTTGCAACTTGTTGGTCTTTAGTTAAACTATCCCATTTATCCATAAGTTCATCAAGGATTATGTCTGCATCTTTTAATTGTCCAGTAGAATCTTTAATCTGCACGCCCGCAGTTGCTAAAGCTTTAGAATATTTATTTAAGTCTGTTCCGTCTTCTAAAGTATCTCCAAGCTTTAATCCTTGTAATCTCGCGAAAATTGTTTTAAATGAGTTACCGATAGTAGCCGCAGATTCACGAGTGCTTGAGCTTACTGCCGCCAGTGCAGCAGCCGCACTATCGAATGAAAGTCCTATTACAGGTCCAAGAGATACAAACTGTTGTAAGCCATCTGCAATCTCAGAAGAACTAGATGCTGTGCGCGCACCCAAATCCGCCATAACATCTGTAAAATGTTCAAGATTTTCTGAACCTTTTGCATAGTTATTCCAAATTGCAGTCATGTAAGAAGATACTTCTGCCGCGCTATCTCCAGTAACATTAGCCATCTTTAACGTGGTCTCAGTTCTAGCTCTTGACTCTTCTTGGTCTAACTTTATGTTCTATTGTATGAGCTACTATACAACACGTTCTCCTATGAACTGCTTATATTTTCATATAAGAACAGACTATATTTTACCTAGTTTTATCAGCTTATTATCATACATCTGATATAGGTATTTCTCTTTCGGCGCGCTTGCGCCTACTTCCCCTTGACGGAAGAATAGTCGTTGAACGTTTTATCTATAAAATAGATAACTTCGCTGCGGATTGGCATGAGAAAACCCAGTACCTAAGTACTGGGCTCTTTTAGCTTTCCCGCAATTAAAAAATTTGCAAGGCATATTTTTATTTTTTAATGATTTCTGATATGTTGTCTAAATCTTCTTCTTTAATCCAATAATACCCTTTACAAGTACCTTTTCTTTGAGAAGCAGACCTTACTGCGGCATGAGTTACTCCCATTGCATCCGCAGCTTCTTGAATGGAAAGATATTTTTTTATAAATTTTCCGGTTGAGTCATATTGATAAATTACTTTTTGTCCTTTGTGACCATTCTTTTGAGCATTATTCATATTTTCAGATTGTGAAACCATTCTTAAATTAGAAAGAGCATTATTGCTTCTATTTCCATCTATATGGTCAATTACTTGTCCTTCTGGAATAGAGCCATTAAATAACTCCCAAATTATTCGATGAATAGAATAAACTTTTCCCTTTAAAGTAATTCGTTTATAACCATTTCTATCGCTGCCTTTTATAATATAATTAGTCTTTTTATTTAAAATATATCCATTTTTACTAGCAGCATAATTAGAATCAATAGGTAAATCAGTCCATTCTTCTTCTTTAATTTGTTCAGAAGTTAAATCACTAACTCTTTTTTCTATATGAGTAGTTCTATTTTTCATATTTTCCTCATGACTTACCCAACGAAGATTTTCTGCTCTATTGTCATGTTTATCTCTATTAATATGGTCAACAAATAAATAATTGTTTGGATTAGGAACAAATGCATTAGCAACTAATCTATGTGTCATAAAGCTCTTAGGTTTGCCTTCTATAGTGAGTTGCACTGAATGATATTCATTTCTAGCATAAGTTCCTTTTAATTGACGATTAGTCTTTAAATTAAAAACTTCGCCCATATCAGAAATTTCATAATTTGTTTCTTTGCCATCTACTAAGATTTTCTTTCTCATTAATTTATTCTCCTTTTTATTTTATATAACTATTATATAAAAATTTCTCAAAGAATTCAACCATAAGAATTTTACCTAGTAAATGGTGTTTTTGCTATATTCCTTGTTGATAATAGATCAAGGCTCCCTCTGCATAATCCTTGGTTGTGGAACTTAAACGCTTTGCCGCTTTACTTGCGTCTATAGCAAATTGTTCCATAGACTCGGCACTTTCTCCAGATACTATTCTAATATCTCTTAAAGCACTATCTAACTGATGGGCGTAAGATACTGCATCAGAAATCGCTCCAGTAAAACCACCCAGTGCCATAGTAGTAACCTGCCAACGTATAGTATTCTTCATTGTAACCCACAATTCATCAAGCATTTTACTTGTTTGTTTTATAGGTTGCTGCGCGGTTGCTACGGATTTTGCAAAAGAAGCGAAAGCTTGTTGACCTTCCTTACCAAAATTTAACATTTGTTTAGAAATTTGTTCAACTGACATTCCTGCTTTTTTTAATTCAGTATTAAAATTTCCTAAATTTAATTTTCCCGCGGAATTAGTTGACGCATTAAGCAA
>CAMGAZ010000117.1 GCA_946008205.1 uncultured Clostridium sp.
GATTTTAAGAGGTCATAAATATAAAGTAATATAAGATGTTGGATAACATTAGATAATAAGAAGATGCAAAGTTATATAATAAGATAATAATAGTAACAATATAAGTACTAATGGCTGGAAAGACTAGAAAGTACTGGGTAGGACCTAAATGTGAGGTCTATATTTTTACTCCTATTCCTTTTTGCACAAAACTTTGATTTTGTGCAATGTGTTATCTATATATTAATAAGTAGCTATATACTACTTTTGCCCTACTCTTTTATAAATCACATAAATAATTAATTAAACTCTTAATTTATATATGCATAATATCATATATAATTTTATTTGTCAACATCTCTTATAGTTTTTATAAAAATTGTTCTTTTTGATTATTTTCACGTTTACAAGCCATTAATTCATAATAAGTATCTTTTATTAATGCTTTTTCAGAATCTTCAGCTTTTGATTTTGCAAGTTTTCTATTATTATATTTTTCGTTTGTATCATAACTATAAACTACTAATGAATCTAATAGTAAGTCTATTTGACACTCAAATAAAGTTATATTTACTTTATTGAACTTTGTTATGATTTTTTCCTCCTTTCTTTGTTGCCCATTCATTTAATGGGTTTTTGTTTACAGCATTCTTTAAAATCTCTGGCATTATATGTGTATATATTTCGGTAGAGTTAAGGCTACTATGCCCTAAAAACTCTTTTACAACAAGTATATCATGACTTGATTTATACAAATATGTTGCTGCTGTGTGTCTTAAAGTATGGGTTGTATAATTAAATGTTTCTAAATTGCTTAGCTTAAATGCTTTCTCGCATATCTCCTCTACTCCTCGTATTTTAAATCTTTGCTTTTTAGAGTTTATAAACAATGCTTTTTCTTCATCATCTCTTGTTTTTAAATAATTATTAATTGTATCAATACAAATATTATTTAAATAAACTGTTCTTTCTTTGTTGCCTTTTCCGATTACTTTTACTTTTTTATTAATAAAGTCTATATCATCTTTGTTGATACTTATCAGTTCAGAAACCCTAAGCCCAGTATTTAAAAATAATACCATAATAGCATTGTTTCGTTCATAAAACCTAGAATTATTTTCATTAAATATAGATTCTATTCTTTTGGCATCTTTTAATCGAATATACTTAGGTAACCTTTCAATTTTATCTATACTGGGAATATTTAATGTTGGATTATGTTTGTTTTTTAATGTAACAGAATATTTATAAAATAACCACTTATAAAAACTCTTGATTGAAGTAATAATTCTTCCCCTTGTACTGGGACTATTATTCTCATAATAATTTAAATATATTAAAAATTGTATTATTGTACTTTCTTCAATTTTACCTAATACAAATACATTAATATCTTTGGGTTTTATATTTAATTCTAAATAATTAATTATAAACCTAAAGAACATTCGCAAATCTCTTGAATATCCTATAGCTGTCTGCTTTGAGTAGTTCCTAACACATAGTAAATAGTATAAAAATTCATTTAGTATTGGTATATTAGTTTCCATTTTTACCTCCTTTAAATTAACATAATATCACATATTGGAAAAAATTGCAAATTTGTAAGTCTATCGACATGTTTCGACAGACTTTTTAACATATGAATACTAAAATAAAAAAAGATTAGTAGTGGCTGACTAATCTTCTAAATAATTTTTTAAATTGTTTAGATCTATATCTAATATTGAGGCGATTGCTACTAATTCGAAGTCCTTAACTAACACTTGGTTCTTCTCTATTCGCAGCAATTCGTCCGTATTGATATAGATACCATAGGTATCCAGTAATTGAGATAACTTAACTTTGCTCATTCCCCTATCTTCTCTGGCTTTCTTTATTAAAGTGCCAGAAATATTCTTTTTGTTATTATACCTTTTTAACATAACAATAGATTTATCCTTTCGTAATATTTTTGTATAAATATGTTGCTATTTTATTACAAAATATGATAAACTATACGTAAGCTAACGACGTGTTATTGAAAATTTTGTAAAAATTAAGGAGCTAAAGAAAATGAACGAGATAACAGACGAAGAATATCAAAAAATAATTGAAAACTATAACAATGGAAAAATAATTTTAGGTGTTGATTTAGCTAAGGCTAGGCAATTTTTATGTGATACAGGAAACAAGAATAGTATTATTGGGCAAATAATTATAAGCTTTGTATTGCCAATTTGCATTATTGCAACATCAATTTATTCATTTGGCGGTTGGGGAATATTATATTCTTTAATAGCTATTATATTTTATTGGAGTTATATGGGAATTTGTTCAATGCCACTAAAAACCAAACGTACAATATATATAATTAGCTTAATAGGCTTAGTAGTATCTTTTTTCTTTGGATTTAAAATTGCATTAACACTTGTAACAACATTTTTTAGTTTTATACTTACATATTTATTTTATGAGAATGTAAAATATGAAATAGTAAAGAAAATTATTAGTGAGAAACAATTCTTTGAATTGATGCTTAAATTAAATATAATTAATATTAGTACTGGAGCATACTGAAAAATCAACAGTTGATTACATAATGAATGATTTAATATCTAAATGTAAAAATGGTAAATTTCGATATTCTAATGAAACTCTTGAATATATAAAAGAAACATAATAAAATAAATCCTAAGAAAAATAGAGGTAAATTGAAATGTAATCTACCTCTATTTTTATTTAAGCAAACAATTTTTCAAAAGTATTTTTACCAACGATACAATCAGCAATTAAGTCATTGTCAGATTGGAACTGACCTACTTTATTAGCAGTATCTGAGCCAAATACTCCATCTATTTTCAGAGAATATCCTCTAATGAATAGCATCATCTGAATAAGCACAGTTATGTTACCTCTAGCACCTTTTCTGACATTTATGCAAGCAGCTTTTGTTTTAGGACCGAAGATTCCATCTATTTCAAGATTAGAATTAAATTGTCTGTTTAATTCTATTTGTAATGCTTTAACTAGCGCTTTATGAGTTTCTTGACCATAAATATTATCTTTCGCTATAGCAAAGTTATATTGCAAATTTAGCCACTCTTGAATATCAAATACACAATTTATCGTATTATCATTTAAAATGTCTATTTTTGTATCCTCGTTTGAATCTGTATATGCTGGTTGAGCATAGCCATAAATTTGCCAAGAGCTTAAATCGTATTCAAACCTTTGTACTTTATCACTTCTATTCCCTTCTATTGTATGTACTTTTCCATTTTCAACATATTCTACAAGTCCAACGTGATCTGGAGTAGTGTTGTTTTGATTCCATATAAAGAATATTATATCTCCTGGAGCTGGAATTATATGCTCTCTAGTAGCATGTCCTTTTTCTTTGAACCAATTAAAACCAGCGGTACAACTCGCAAATCTTTTTATTATATCTTGTGGAATACCAACTTTATCAGCGCAATAAGAGATAAACATGGCACACCAAGGTTGGTTAGGTAAACCATACCAAGTTCCAAATATAGTATCATTATTTTTACCTTCTTTGTATCCTAGATATTCTTTTGCTTTTTCAACTATTTCATTTCTCAATCTTTTTATCCTCATCAATACTTAAAGCAGTTGATACTTTCAATATTTCTGCTAATTTTTTTAGAGATTGTCCTCCATAATATACTATACCAGCTACTCCTATAATTTTAATTCCATCAATTAAATTAACTTCTAGTCCGTTAATATTTAAAACCATAATATCTGGATTTAGATACGAACATACATACATAAAAGCAACTGCTAATATTATGCAAGTTGCTTTAAATAGACCATTTATTAAGTTCTTCTTATTAAACTTTTTCTTTAGTTTTGCAATAGTTGCTCCTAGTAATGTGTTAGATAACATTACTAGGAGTACACCAATTATTATTTTATACATAAATTTTCACCCTCTATTAATAAACCCTTTTATAAGCCAGCCAATTAAGCCTAAGCCACAGGTGCATATTGCACCCATGACCGCACTTATTATATTTGTTTTAGCAAGTTTCTTATTTTCTTTATATTCCGTAAACTCTTGATTTGAAAGAGTATCCACCTTTTTACTTGTTTCTTCTAATGTAACTTGCATATTTTGCATGTTTATAGCCATTATATGTACATCTTCTGCTAGGTTTTTAGTAGATTTTATGTCTTCTTTCATTTCTTCAATGATTGTTAAAATATTTTTTTGCTCAACATCATTTTTTGCTTGATGCTCAGATATTTTTAGTACTTCACGTGTTAATTCTTCGTTAGTCACACCACTGCACCTCCTAATATCCAGTAGTCCAACCTGCTGCTGTAAATGCCTCGTAGTTAGATAATGTAGTACAAGTTGTTGCTTGGGCAGAAGTTAAACCTATATTTTTTAATGTTTTATATGAACTATTAGTTGCATTTGCACACATCGTAAGAATGTTATTTAAACTTTCGTCTGATAGAGATGTACAATTAGAAAACATACTATGCATATTGGTAACCCTACTTGTATCTAATTGTGGTATTGTTGTTAAACTTTTACAATTATAAAACATTTGGGACATATAAGTAACATTAGATGTATCTAATTGTGGTATTGTTGTTAAGCTTGAACAACCATTGAACATATTTTGCATATCAGTAACACTAGTTATATTTAATAATGGTATTGTTGCTAAGCTTGTACACCTCATAAACATTTGGGACATAGAAGTAACATTAGATGTATCTAGTAATGGTATTTCTGTTAAATTTTTGCAATCAGCAAACATACCATACATATTAGTAACTTTACTGGTATCTAGTAATGGCACAGTTGTTAAGCTTGTACAGCTGCCAAACATTGATGACATATCAGTAACATTACTTGTATCTAGTAATGGTATTGTTGTTAAGCTTGAACAACTACTAAACATTGATGACATATTTGTAACATTGCTTGTATCTATGTGTATCATTTCAACTATTTTTTTACATAGGGCGAACATCTGCTGCATATTTGTTACTTTTCTTGTGTCTAACGGAGGGATTGTAACTAAATTTTCACAGGCATAGAACAAGGCTTGCATATTAGTGATATTTGATGTATCAAAATTTTTAATTTCATTTAACGCCCAAAAATTTGAAAACATATGATTAGCATTACCTTCAATGTTTACATTAGCTACTTTAGTAATATAATGATAAAGTTCACCACCATTATAATCTTCTATCTTAGCATTATACTCTCCTTCATAATTTCCAGTAACCCCCAATATACTAACATCTTTTTTTATATTTTCTGGTAATATCTTCTCATCTTTTTCAGTTAATATTAATCTTATATTATCTTCTAATTCAGTAGCCATTATGCAACACCTCCTGCTATAAATTCTCC
>CAMGAZ010000118.1 GCA_946008205.1 uncultured Clostridium sp.
TGTGGAAAACTATGTTGAAAGTTAGTACCCCTAGCAAAATCCCTGTGTATAACTCAGTGGATAACTTGTAAAAATATCCACAAGAAAAATATTCTGATGTGGAAAAATGAGTTATACACACTTTATACACACGTTTTACACAGGTGGCTGTGGATATCTAATCTCCCTATTCCGTAAGAACAGATTGCAAATAATTTTCCAAACAATTATTTTTCCAAACATAAATTTAAAAATAATAAATTTTATTTGTACTATAAATATTTTAAATATAAAAGTGCATTGTCTAATAATATCAACAAAAACAAATAATATGGAAAATACTATAAATACTTATAATATTTGAATATCCACTTCATGTGGTAGTGGTAAGAAATATAAAAATTGTTGCGGCAAAACGTATAATGTCGATGTTATTACTATAAGAAGGAGCTATGAAACATAGCTCCAGAATTTTTACTCATGTTAACATAAAAGCTCGATTTCCACTCTAAAATATCGTATGACGATAAAAAGAGGTGACAATATGATACTAATGAACCAAAACATGCTAGATTCAAATGAGTATAAAGTAAAAACATAAAGAAAGGAAAATAGAATGATAAACTTAGAAGAAAATAATAAAAAACTAGAAGATTTAAAAAAGAGATTAATAAACGTTGGAGATTCTCTTTGACATTTCTAGTTTGGAAGAGAAACTAAAAGAGCTAGAGAGTAAAACTACAGATGCTAAATTTTGGGAAGATAGCGAACACTCTAGTGTTATACTAAAACAAATAAATGATATAAAATCTAAGACTGAAAGTTATAAAAAGATAGAATGAACATTAGAATATATAATGGAA
Organism: uncultured Clostridium sp.; assembly: GCA_946008205.1. Classification (GTDB taxonomy): domain Bacteria; phylum Bacillota; class Clostridia; order TANB77; family CAG-508; genus CAG-245. The sequence continues at coordinate 843 of CAMGAZ010000118.1, forward strand.
TTAAATGAACTTATATCTGAAGAATTTAAAGATAATGAAGATGAAAGTTCAGATTTAAATGATGAAATAAAAGAAGTTATATCAACAACTAATAAACTAGAAAAAGATGTAGAAAAGTTAGAAATTTCTACACTTTTATCTGGAAAATACGATTCTAACAATGCCATATTAACACTGCACCCAGGAGCCGGAGGAACGGAAGCACAAGACTGGGTGGCCATGCTATATAGAATGTACTGCAGATGGGCAAACAATAATGGATATGAAGTAAAAGAACTAGATTATCTTGATGGTGAAGAAGCAGGAATTAAAAGTGTTACATTTTTAATCTCAGGGGCTTATGCATATGGTTATTTAAAAGGAGAAATGGGAGTACATAGATTGGTACGTATATCTCCTTTTGATGCAGGTGGAAGGAGACATACATCATTTGCATCATTGGAGGTTCTACCCGAAATTTCAGAAGATATAGAAATAAATATTAATCCAGACGATTTAAGAGTGGATACATACAGATCCTCTGGAGCTGGAGGTCAGCACATAAATAAAACATCGTCAGCGGTAAGGATAACGCATATTCCAACAAACATAGTAGCCTGTCAATCAGAAAGGTCTCAAATACAAAATAGAGAAACCGCTATGAAAATGTTGAAATCTAAACTAATGAATTTAAAAGAAAAGGAGAATAAAGATACTATAGATGAACTAAAAGGTGTACAAATGGACATTGCATGGGGAAGCCAGATTCGCTCATATGTTTTCTGCCCTTATACAATGGTAAAAGATCATCGCACTGGTTACGAAGTTGGAAATGTCCAAGCAGTTATGGATGGTGACCTAGATGGATTTATAGATAGTTATTTAAAATTTAATAATAATACAATATAACTAACACAATTTGTTAGTTATATTTTTTCGTAAATGTTCTAAAATAGACAAGACCTGAATATAATTAAATATACTCATGATAGAAAAGGGAGGAGCTATATGGAAGATAGAAAAAATTTACCACAAAATAATAACAGCAATGTAGTTCAAAACTTAATATTAGAGAATCGTGAAAAACTAACAATAACAGGAGTTGTAGATGTTCTTAGCTTTGATGATCAAATTGTAATAGTCGAAACGCAACTAGGTCTATTAACCATAAAAGGAGAAGATTTAAGGATAAACAAACTCAGCCTTGATAGTTTAGAAGTAATAATTGAGGGGCAGATTTTTAATTTAGGATATAGTGATGATAATTTGAAAAAGAATAGTGGAAGCCTTTTAGGGAAGATATTTAAGTAGAAATAGGTGAGTTTATGAATACAACCATAACCAATCAAATATATTTATTTAGCATTTATTTTATCTGTGGAATCATAATAGGTATATTCTTTGATTTGTTTAGAATATTAAGACAATCATTCAAAACCTCAGATATTGTAACTTATATAGAAGATATAATATTTGGAATCTTAACAGGTATATTTCTAATATTTATTATTTTCATCTTCGATAATGGCGAACTAAGAGCTTTTACATTCATAGCACTAGTTTTAGGAGCTATCCTATACTTACTCACAATAAGTAGATACTTTATAAGAATTAATGTAAATATACTTACCTTTCTTAAGAAAGTAATTGTAAAAACATTTATAATAATTTCGTATCCGTTTAAAATAATTAAAAAATATTTTTTTAAGCTAATATTACGCCCCTATAAAATATTAACAATTAACCTAAAAAATATATTAAAAAATAAAATAATTAAAAGAAAGAAAATTAAAAAAATATATAAAGATAGAAAGGATTTTAGTGAATAATGTAGAAATATATAATTAGTAGATATATTAATTTGAATTTTGGAGATAATCATATGAAAAAAATTTATAAAAAGATAATAATCATGCTATTTTTGATATATTTCGTCGTAACTGTAATTTCACAACAAAAGACTTTAAATCAATATAAATCTGAAGCATCTGCTTATTCAAAACAACTTGAATCAGCAAAAGACACAAATGATGAATTAATAGCGACTAAAGACAATGTTGATTCAACTGAATATATAGAAGAAGTAGCTAGAGAGAAATTAGACATGTATTTACCTAATGAAAGAGTATATATAGATATCGGGAAATAAAACGGAAGCAAATATATTTTTGCTTCCATTTATTGATTTATCATAAAATCTGCTGTATAATATATGAGAATTTAAGTCAAATTATTTAAGTCTTAGGAAAATTCCAAAATAAAAATAAATAAAATCGGAGGATAATGGTATGGATTTATCAAACTCTACTTTAGTAGAATTACGTCAAATGGCTAAAGAACAAGGAGTAAAAAATGTTACAAAATTTAAAAAAGATGAATTGATTGAATTGCTAGACAACAAAGGCACCACGTCAACGACACAGGAAGTCCACAGCAACTCAAGGTTCCAAATAGACGAAGAGGCTAAAAACGATTCAGATTTAACATATAAACTTACAAACGAAGACGACTTTATTGCTCAAGGTGTTTTAGAAATATTACCAGATGGTTATGGATTTTTAAGAGGTGAAAACTACTTATCAAGTCCTAAGGATGTTTATGTGTCACCTGTTCAAATTAGAAGATTTAAATTGGATAATGGAGACAAAGTAAAAGGAATTGCCAGATTGCCAAAGGAAGGAGAAAAATTCCCTGCACTTATATTCGTTGGAGAAGTTAACGGAGATGCTCCAGAAATGGCATATAGAAGAAAAAAATTTGATGATTTGATACCAATCTATCCTGAAGAAAAAATTAAGTTAGAAATAACTCCAACAGAATATTCAATGAGATTGATAGACCTAATATGCCCAATTGGTAAGGGACAAAGAGGTATGATTGTAGCACCTCCAAAAGTAGGAAAAACTACATTATTAAAGAAAATAGCTAATAGTATAACAACAAACCATCCTGAGATAGAGTTAATAGTACTATTAATAGACGAAAGACCGGAAGAAGTAACCGATATGAAAAGATCTATTGATGGTGACGTTATATATTCTACCTTTGACGAATTGCCTGAGCATCATGTTAAAGTTGCAGAAATGGTTTTGGAAAGAGCTAAAAGATTGACGGAGCAAGGAAAAGATGTAGTAATTTTGTTAGATAGTATTACTAGACTTGCAAGAGCGTACAACTTAGTCATTCCTGCATCTGGGAGGACACTATCTGGAGGTTTGGACCCAGCAGCATTGCATAAACCTAAAAAGTTTTTTGGAGCAGCACGAAATATTGAAAACGGAGGAAGTTTAACAATTCTTGCAACTGCTCTGGTCGACACAGGAAGTAGGATGGATGAGGTAATATTCGAAGAATTTAAAGGCACTGGAAATATGGAAGTACACTTAGATAGATCTTTATCTGAAAAGAGAATTTTCCCAGCAATAGATATAAACAAGTCAGGAACGAGAAGGGAAGAGAAGCTTCTTACATCGGAAGAACTAAATACTGTATTTGGCCTAAGAAAAGCAATGTCAAGTATGCCACTTGCTGATGTTACAGAACAATTGATAAATCAAATGATTACAACTAAAAATAATGCTGAATTTATTGAGAAAATGAAAAAAGTTTTGGCTAATATGAAATAAATATATATATATGGTTAAAAAGCTAAAAGGGAATTTTAAAGAGAGCTACTAGTGAAGTGATAAAATAAATGTAGACACAAAAAAGTGTTTACATTTATTTTATTGATATGATTTGGATTCACTTTAGATAGTAGAAGAGAGGTCCGGATAAACTCTGGGGAAGTGTAAAAAAGAGATAATACATTGCACAAAATCAAAGATGCTTTACATAAAAGCACATATATAAGTTAAGAGAATTTCTTAATTTATATATGTGTTTTTTGCGTACTTGGAGGGATTAAAAAATGGACGTAATAGGAAGAAATTTAATAAAAATAAGAAAAGAAAAAGGATTATCACAAGAAAGATTAGCAGCAAAATGCTCAATGTCTAAAGAAACAATTTATTTGTTGGAAACAGGGAAAAAGAAAAATCCAGGCATAAGAACTTTACAAAAAATAGCAGATGTTTTAGAAGTTCCAGTAACAGAGCTACTAAAAAAATAGACTGCATACACCAATTTGGTACATACAATCTATAAGTTATATTTACTTATGTGATTGATGCTATTATACATAAAATATTTAGATAAGTCAAGAGGAGGTGTGAAAGTTGAATATAATACTGTTTTTTATTGGGGCTTTATTAGGCTTTATAGGTACTTATAGTATTATGAAAACAAGAATTGATATAAATAATGATTTCATAAATCTTTTAAAACCTAATAGCAACAAATATTTTAAAATAATGAGCATTGTTTATTCTGATGGATTAACAATAGACAAATTTAACAAAATAAAAGAGCTAGTTGATAAAGACAACTAACCCAAAAGAAAATGAATTTATTAAAACTTCTTATACTATTCTAGCATAAGAAGTTAGAAATGAAAACTTAAAAAATTTAAAAATCAACTGGAATT
>CAMGAZ010000119.1 GCA_946008205.1 uncultured Clostridium sp.
TGATGAAGTAAATTCTATTTTATATTGTATATAAGAACCAACATTTATATTAGCATTTGCTTTAAATTGTACTTTACATGTTAATGTAGTGCTTTCTCCGCTACTAATTGTTTGTTTAGATAATGTTGGTGTACTTGGAGTTATATACCCTTGAGGATCTTCTTTGGTATATGTTACAGTACCATCTGTATATGTTGAGCCAGAATTATTTTGTATTGTTAAAGTAAAGGTTGCAGTCATGGTTGGAGTTATAAAAGATGTTTTGCTTCCATTCGCTAATTTTGTAGTAATTACATTTCCCTCTACAGTGTCTTCAACCACCTTAAATACTTCTCTGTTAAGCCATCCTGCTTGAAATGATGTGTTTGTAGTAAATCTATCAGAATCTGTACTTGGTTTAACTGGTTCAACTGGTAACTCTGGTTCTTTTGCTATCGCTGTGCCCTCGATTGTAAGTGTCGCAGTCCATCTTGCATAGGATATTGTTATTAGTGTAATTATAAGAACTAACGTAAATAATACTAAAGATATATTGGCAACTCTGCCTTTTTTTCTTTTAATTTTAAACTTTTCTCTTTTTACCATATCTCTAATCTTTCTTTATAATATGTCTATATATTGTATTGTTGCTCATTACAATAAACCAAGATTCAAATCTGTCTCTATCTTCCCAGAATAGTATAGGCTTAAATAGCTCTTCTGATAATTTTACTAGTTCTCCAAAGTCTTTTACCTCAATTAATTTATCTTTATCAATATCAGGTTGGCTCTTTACTTGAACTATCTTATCTTGGCAAAGCCTTATAATTCTGTTGATTTCTTGTCTATATCCATTTCTAATAATAACTGTAGATTCTGTTTTTCTTAACAAGTATCTTAAAGCTATTAATGCTATCGCTATAATAATTCCATATATTACAAAGTATGGTGTATTTGAAGTTTTATTTTCTGCAACTTTTGTTGATATGTATTTTGTATCTTCTTGATTGTTTTCTCCAGATATTTTAGTTGTTTTCTTTCCTATGTCTATTACTACCTTTGGGCTAATTTTATTATTAACATCTTCGCCTTCTACTTTAGTATCTGTTTCTATGTTTAAGATTACTGTATATGTAGCATCCACAGACATATTCATATTTTGCTCGAAATCTTTTATAAGTTTGTTTTGTTCTTGTAAGTTTAATTCTAAATTTTCTGCTATATCTATTTCTTTTCCATTAGAAGTTTTATTTTGTTCTTCCAATAGATTATAGTTTTTCTCTAATATTTTTTGTTCATCACCATCTCTAGTGTATACTGCTATAAGCTTTCCGGTTATGTTATATTTGTAATTTATATTAGAGTCTGTTGAAGCAATGTATGAATAATTCAAATTTAACGATAAATTATCTATTAAATCTGTTATATATACTTGCTGTTCCATTCCTAATGATGGTTCATCTATATATCTATTTTTTACTAAATTTACTGTATAGTCGTAAGCAAATTTATTTGTATAATTGTATACTTCTTTCTTCTTGTAACTTGTTTCGTCTTTTTCTAAGAGTAAAATGCACTGGCTAATAAAAAAAACTAGAACAATTACAAGTATTAAAATATATGCAATTCTTGTCGATTTTCTTATTCTTTTTTTCTTTGTTCTACTCATTTTACCCTCACTTTCTTTAGTTATTTCCTGTATCTACCTGCAATTCTTCCTCTGTTTGTATTAGGTGTAGCCAAATTGCAGGATATCCTAAATATCGTATTTTTAAAATACACTTTCCAATAACTTGATCTTCATAAACAGGCTTTGAGTCTGCCGATTTATTATTGTCTCCTTTTGTTATAAATATATATTCTCCATTTTTCTGTTTTTTCTCTATAACTCTATGAATTACAGTATATCCCTCCATTTGATACTGAATAACGTCTCCTACAATTATGTCATTTGGAGTGCATTTTTTTATTAACACTACATCTCCAACATGTATTTCTGGTAGCATACTTCCCGAAGCTATTGATACTGGCTTTATTGGGAATAGTCCGAGTGCAAACCACATTGCTAATACTACGACTACTACAACTGGTATTGCATTTCTAGGGTCTGACCTAAGTAAGTCTTCTTTTGACTTATATATGCTATTTTTAGTTTTTAAATATTGTAAATACATAAACAATACGATTGGCACGGATATCTCTAATATACTACTCATCATCCAATTTAAGTTTGGAAGAACTGGGCATAGCCATAAATATAAATCTATAATTAGCTGATATATTATTGATGCCCTGAAGTCTGCATATATTGCTATATATGAGAATAATACGTTCTTTACAATTAAAGGTAATATGTTCTGGAATATCTGTTTTACAACAAATACCACAGATATATTTTCTGTAATAAATCTATTTATATTTATATCAACAATTACATAAACTATTGATATTAAAACTGCCATTTTTATTTTATCTTTTTCATAAACATTGTTTATTAACTTATATCTGATATATTCTTTTGCTACTACAACGCTTCCAAATATCCATATATTAGTTAATATTCCTAGTAGAGTTTTTGAATAAGGATTTTTTCCAAAAGTAACAATGAGCCCTAAAAGTAAGCTTATTATTATATAGGCTAAAGCGCCAATCGCTGCATACTCTTTGGACTTTTTGGTTATTTTACTACTATTTATTTGTTTGCCTAACAATATTCTTAATAATATTGCTATTGCAATATAGAATAAAGGATTTATAATGTATAAATATATGAAATTTAACTTTGTAGTTAGTACTAAACTTGCAATAATTCCATATATCAATACTAAGAATATTATGGCAAATGTAAAATTTCTTGATTTTTGCATTTTAACTTTCCTATTTTAATAAGTTGACTATAGAATGGAATTTTAATAATTCCATTCTATACTCATTTTAAATTATTTTGTATGTGCATCATGGTTTGGACTTACTTTTGCAGCTTCAGGTTGTGAGTATGTAAATTTAATCACAAATTTAGCAGTTGCTGTGGTTTTTGTAGAGCTTGCATTCCATTGTACTGAAAAAGTAAATGGGCATGTTTCACCAGCTGCAATTACTTCTCCATTTTCACCAGAAGCAAAGCCATTTCCATCATCTGGAACTGTAACTGTAATGTCATCGCTTGCAAAATCTGCAGTACCATCTTCATTCAATAACTCAAATGAAGTTAATCTAGCTGGAATAGTACCACTGTTCTTTATGTTTGCAGTTACTGTGCAACCATCGCCAGGGTAAGATAATTCTACAGCAACAGTTAGTGTTTGTCCATCAGGAGAAATAGTAGGCTGACTTCCATGTCCATCCTGATTTATTGTTGCACTTACAAATTTAACATCCCATGTTCCATTTGCATTTGCTGTACCATTAATTGTTAGGTTTGCTGAAAATGCTGCATATCCTACTGCGATGCATAGTAATATTACAACTAACGCAATTAATACATAATTTTTCTTACTTTTTTTCATGTTAAAATCCTCCTTCTTTCTACTTTATTATACAATTTACATATACACATTACAATTACAATTCTTTTTCTTTTATATTACATTTATATTACGTTTTTCTACAAATTGAAACATAAATGTAAATTTTTCTATTGTATTTTTATGTTATACTGTTATTAATGGAGGTTTGTATGTTAAAAGATGATTTACTAGAAAATACAAGTTTTTTAAATAGCTATTTAACCGAGCGAGATTTCTCTTTTATTACAAGTTTGGACAAAAGCATTCAAGATTTAGATTCTCAACTTGAAAAACTTCAAAAGGTTAGAGATACTATCGTTTTATTTATAAATAATTTGTCTGAGTGTAAGTTTGATCAACAGATGGATAATTTTACAAAATTAGTAAATGATACTGAAACCGCTTTTAATTACACTAATGACAATATTAAAGCCCTATTATCTATTGAAAGTAATACTAAAGAATTAAATTCAAATGTAATTAATTTGCTTATAGATATTAGTGCCAAAAAATTATCAGAAGATGAATCTGTTAATAAAACAAATGATATAAAAAATCAAATTTCGGAGTACTCGCAATTTGTTAACTCTGCTAATAAAGAAATTGCTATGCGAAATGCTTTTCTAAACGACTTCTTCTCTGATGATTTTACAAAACAGTATTTAACTAAGTTTGGCATAGACATTGGTAAATTTGATTTGCCAGAGAAAGAAACATTAGTGCAAGTTTCAACTTCGTTTGCTAGTTCTTCTGTTTATGAGGATAATAATGTTTTAAGAATATCTGAGAAAGAAAAGAAAGTATTCTTGCCATACAAGAAGGTTGAAATTGAAGATTATTTAAAACAATATCCTAACAAGTACAAAACATATAAGGACGTTATTAATAATGAATTCATCGTCCCTTTAAGTTACTATCAACATTTTCCTGTAATAGCTAGATTTAGAGAAGCATATTCTTTAGTTCGTGATAGAGAAGGAAAATCTATAGTAGAAGCGTTAAAGTATGCAATGGATCTTATGTTAAAATCAGAATTAAATCCTGCAATAATTGCAGCTTGTAAGTATCAAGATCAACTAGACCACTATTTAGAATGTATGGAATCTAATTCTTTAGAAGAATTTAAAGATTTTGAAATAAAATTTGATGTAAATTTAAGATGAAGCCAGAAAGGATTTATTTCCTTATGGCTTCATTATTTTTATAAATACTATTAAATATGCTATTGATAAACAAGTTCCAGCTATTATACATTTTTTATTTTCATTATTATTTTAAATTTCTTTTTTGTCGTTAGTAATATCTCCATTTCCACTTACAGGAATTGCTTCACCCAAATATGTTGGTTTTACTTTAAATATGCACTTAATAAAGTCTTTATCTCTTGCTGCTATATCTCTTATTTACCTCATAAAATGCCCTGCTTATTTTCTTGCATCTGCTCCAACTCCATAACAATCCATATCTAATTTTTTGCCAATATATATGCTTCTATATAAATGATATTTTTGTGTAACAATTACTACCTTTTTACATTGAAATATTTCTTTCGCTCTGTATACACTTTCATAAGTTGAAAATCCTGCATGGTCCATAAATATATCTTCTGATGGAACACCTCTGTCTATGGCAAATTGTTTCATAACATTTACTTCATCATAATTTTCTCTGCCGTGATCCCCACTCATTATTATCTTCTGAGACACTCCATTTTTATACAATTCTATTCCTTGCAAAAGTCTATCTTCTAACATTGGACTTGGCTTGTCTCCCCAAATTCCAGCACCTAAAATTAAAATACAATCTACATTAGCTAAATCTTTTGCCTGATTTTCAGTTATTATTCTATTCTTTGTACTT
>CAMGAZ010000120.1 GCA_946008205.1 uncultured Clostridium sp.
ATAATACATGTAGCTTTGTTTCTTTCGTCAACAGTAAGAGTTTTTTCTATTAGCTCGGTCAGTTCTTTATAGCCATTTCTTTGCTGGAATCTTGCAGCAAATTCTTTACCTAATTGCTGCTGAATTTCTTCTTTAAAACTAAGGCTTAGATAATCTCCTACTTTTCTAGCCATAGGATCTTTCTTGGTTTTAATGAAAGATCTTGTAAACTGTTCATCGTTTCTTGCATACTGTTTTAAGGCTTTACTTAATTCCGGATTCATGTATGTAATGTTTGAATCTCCTATTTTCAGAAGTTCACTCATTACATTTTCAAAATCTTCAGATGATTTATCTATTCTAACAATGTAATCGAGATATTTTCTTAGTTCATCATCAGCATCCAGGGTTTCTGCTAATTTCTTAGCCTGACTTGAATTAAATCCATAAGTTGTTCTGTCAAGAAAGGTTTGAAACCTAGCCGCCCTATTTTTAAATTCGTAATAATCTTCGATTTTGCCGTTAGTTACGAGGTCAATCATTTCATTGACTACTTCATTATTAAAGCTAGCAAATAGTCTTACATTATTACCATGAGTTTCAGTTATATCTTTTATCGCAAAACTGATGCCAGTTTTTCGCTCTAATAAATTTTTATTAGCATCACTTTCATATGCCAATGCTTCATTCTGAGCTTGAGTAACTTCTTTTATTATGCCTGTCTCGGAAGAATATGTCTGCACATTGCGAAGCTTTTTATTTTCTACAATGTGCCCGTCAATTTCTTCATAAGCCTTATCGCCAACAACTATAATTGTGTTTCCAGTAAAATTCTTAAGGCCCTGAGCGTAGGCTAATACGGCATCGCGAACACCGCTTTTAAATACATGGCTATATACTCCGGCTTTTTGCTGATATCTTACGTCTCTTAATCTTGTCATTGAAAAAGGGAAGATTTCAGATATAAAATCTGCTAATTTGCCACCAACTTTTCTATATTCAGAACTAGAATAAATATTTCCTTGATTGTCCCGCATTAAGCCATTAATTTTTATGCTTCTAAACTTTTCTTTATCTTCATCACTGGCTTGATTATAGAATAAACGAATCAAATCAAGAGAAGTCAGATTAATATTCTTTTCGCTGTCAATTTTGGCATATTTAAGCTTGTTTTTAAGATCTGGTATCTTATTGACTTCATCAAGAATCTCGCCATGTTCTGTACCAAGAATAGCCATGCGATTACTATCAAACCATTTACGAATCTGTTTTCGTTGATAATCATCGCTGTCTCTGGCATCTATATCTAATATATCACCAAAAGTAAGTGCTTTGTCAGGATTTATAACATTGGCAAATTTAGAAGTAAGCTTATTGTCTTCATTCTTTTGAGCTTCTAGAATATCGTCCAAATTAAATAATTTGCCTTTAAGCTCTTTTATAAGAGTATTGCCTTTATCTGTATACCATTTATCTTTAAAATCATTTTCTTCAGCCCAAGAGGCAACATCTTCTCTGATTTTGTTTACTAATGGAATAGAGTTGGTAAAATTCTTGCTGCCGAGTCTTTTTTGCATCTCCTGAAATATTTTATCTGGATCATTATAGGATAATGCAAAAGTGTCTAGATTGGACATCAATGTACTTTTGATGTTTTCAGGAAGATTTTCTATATTATTAATAGACTCTAAAGCTACTTTTCGAAGATCAGAAGTATAAAAGTCTCTAAGCACGCCATTCGGATTTAGTTCTGCCTTATAGAATTCTGATAAGGCTCTAACGGCTTTCGTATCCGATGCATAGAATGTGTTGCCAATATCCTTTAATCTCTTATATTCTCTTTTTGCTTCATCATGTGCTTTGTCAAACATATCCATGTTGAGCTCCGTGATGTCGTCAACATGGTCTTGAAGAACCTGGCTATATTTATCTAAATAGATTTTGCTTTTGAGTGCAATATTTGCTAAATCTCGACCATTGCCATTTCGAAAAAATAGCGCCGCACCCGATACTCCAAGAGCGGTTACGACGCTAACATCTTCAAAAAGGCTATCGTCTGGTTTCCGTAATTCATCGTGTTCCATTGATATCCTCTATGTCTTTATATAACTAGTTTATTAATAATCCTCGTGGGCCGGTGGCGGCGGAGGAGCAAAATGTAAAGTCTGTCTTCTGGGTCTTAAAGCTACTGGTCTGTCATCAAATGCCTGAGCATTTCTGAAGCCATCAATACCAACAAGTCCGGCATCATTTTCCCAATCAATGCCAGGATATTTAGCCTTAAGTTCTGCTAATTTTGCCGGAGTTAATTTTTGTTTACCGTTATGAGCTTTAGTATTCTTTGCAGCAGTACTCTGAATAACATCGTCATCAGTAAGTTCTTCTGTTCTGGAATTTTCTTGCTGATAAACATAATCAGATTCTGCCTCCTTTTCTCTTAACGGAACTCCGCCAATATTGGTAAGAATCCATTCAGCTCTTGTAAAGTACTTATTTGCTGTTACTACATCCCAATTCTCAACTTCTTCAAGTTTTAAATATGGAAATGCAGACAAGATTACACAATTGATTTGATTGTCAAGATTATACATTTCATGTCTAAAATAAGCCATTACTTTGTCTCTGTTCTCTTTAGACAAATAAGAATTCTCGACAATCTCGTTTGCTAAAATTGTAGGCAGTCCAGCTTCTTCACAGTTCTCAAAATCATAATCTTTTGGGAATAATACACAGAGCTTACAGATCTCTTCTTCTTTATCTTCGTCAGTAATACTCTCATTTAACGCTAAATCAGAATATTCTTTGCGGCCGATTGATCTGTAGATAAATACAGTATCTTCGAACTGATAAAGATAAATGTTCTTATATTTTTCTTTGAATTTTTCAATCAGCTTAGAAATATCAAGCTGAAAGTTATTAGCGTTTTTTAACTTCATATAACTTTAAATTACAGCTCTTCAGGAGCATCTACCCTGAAGCCTGATTTTTCATAGATATCATCACTGAGAACAGAAGAAACGCCAGCCATGGAGTCAATAATATCTTCCAATACGGATGTACAAGGATAAACAACTGCTGCACGGCACACTGCATCTTCTCGCTCCATCAGACGTTCGCCACGATCCTGAATATATTCATAGTCTTTCATAATAGTTTTATATTCTTTACGGTTAAGGCGGCGCCAAATAATTTCTGTGCCGTCAATCAGAGTTGTTTTCCATACTTTTTTATATTTCTTTTTGATTTCTTCAATTAATTCATAAGTGAGTTCGGTAGTTTCATCAATGCCGAATTCGTTAGTATTGTTAATCATATTTTCATCCATGGTGATATTAAAATCCTTCTTTCTTATGTTATTCTATAGTTACAAAGTCTCTTGCTATGAAAGTGTATTGATCTGCGACAACATCGCCGTCTTTACTTCTTAGCTGACTTGTATTAGTTATATAACAGTCTTTAAGTATAATATGGACGGGATATCCGCCCTTTTTTTCAAATTCTCCACAGACAATATCTATATCGAATTTTTCTTTCCAGATACAATAATGTACTGGATTGGTTGTAATAACTCCGGCATTAGCCTTTACTGCAATATTATCATTGGAGATTATATACTCCTCTTCTTTTTCAAAATTGCCACCAACATTAGTGGTATTGGCAGTACCATTTGAATATTCAGTAGGAGAATCTGTAGCAATCATTTTTGCTACTTTATTAGGGCCTGTAAAATTAATAATAAAGACGCCCGAAATTATTCTTGTTCCTTGGGCTACATCGTCCCAGATATATGAATTATAGCCATATAACGGCAATGTCTGTTGATTTATGGTCCAGCTGATACTTGCAATATCCTCTATCCAGTTACCGTTTACATAGATTTCTGCATCTATATTGGAATAATATCGCTTAAGTTCGGCTGAAGTAATCGCGCCGCTTATTTTTTTATTTACACCAGCCACATAACCAGTATAGCCCGGAGTATCTCTTAATACCTTATAATCCATTAATCGTCTCCACTCTTACTGTATTTGTAATCATTCTAGGTGTATTTTCGTGGCCCTTATAATAAAACATTACAAAATCACTAAGTTTTCCGTTCTTTCTATTATATATCTGACAAATTTCAACATTCCCTGGATGAATGCTGAATGAAGTTATCTCAGGATCAAAGCAACATAAAAAGTTTGTATAATAGTCGCGCGGCTCTTTTATTTTCAAATATTTAAACATCATATAACAATCATCATTACATAAGTTCCATACAAGACGATTGTAAGCCGGTTTATATGTAGCCATGGGCATCATATCATAATCGTAATTATCATCATACAATAAAAAGCAGCTTTCTATGGCATATATTATTTTATAGAACATGTCGCTATCATTACATCTTAAGGTTACTTCCTGTTCAATAAGATTCTGCATTTTTGTGTATGCCAAATTTTCAGTGCTGCTAATTGTATCAAGTACAGACCTTAAAAAAACATACTCTTTACTTTCGGTATTCATGATTCTGGAAAATGTTTTTGTAATCTTTTTCCAAACGAGGTCGGCATATATCTTATTATAATCTGTCTTGTCTTCCATTGAGAAATCTATTGTACCGATTTTAGAAATTCTTGTATTGTTTCCATCTGCAACCCAATAATAATATCTTTCATTGTTGAAATTCAACATCTGAATGTCTAATTCTTCTTCAAAATTTCTATTTTCGAACATAGACAATAAAGCTATATTATCATGATAGCTATAATTACAATATATTGTTCTGTATTCGGCATTTTTATTATAAAGACAATCTTCTTCAGAAAAACATATATGACACGAATTTAAGGTATCATCCCAATATGTTACTGTCATTTTATTATCTGACAAACTGATTTTAGACAGCATTGCATAAACAGACCCGGCATAACCATGACTATCAAGATTCATTAAAATTCTTTTTTTATTTTCATCTTTAAATTGGTCATAAGCTCCTAGAATATAGTTTGAATCTAGTATAGAACTTTTATATTCTTCTTTTTCTGCTAAATTGTTTTTGTATTTTTCGTCAGAATCTTCATCGCCAAAAGACAGATATATATAGTTGTATAAAGTTCTTCCATTTTCTTCGTCCGATACTTCTACGCTATATATACCTTTACCAATTTTTCTTTCTATAACATTTTTGTTAAACTTACTATGAACAACTAAATTCTCTCCAGAAATAATCGGCTCACTGTCAAAAGGAGTAATAGCTACGGAAATAGTATTCTCTGGAATATAATTATCATAACGTAAT
>CAMGAZ010000121.1 GCA_946008205.1 uncultured Clostridium sp.
GTGGATTATGGGGTGATTTGGTCTTTTTTCTCTCTTCTTTTTTTTGTTTATGTTTTTGTTTTTGTTTTTCATGTTTTTCCTGTTCTTTTGCTCTATCCTCGTCTTCTTTTTCTTGTCTAGCGTCTTGTTCTTCTTTAATACGCTGTTGCTCGCTCTTTATTTTTTCTACTTCTGATTGTCTCTTTATATATTCTGATCTAATTATTAATATAGCAGTAATTACATAGATATATGATATGGCTGTGTACATAAATTGGAAGTATTTAATTGTATAGCCTGTAAATCCATTAAGAATTACATATAGCATGTTTAATATTATAGGCAATGTAAGGGCATGTACTCCCATACTAAATGCTGCACTAAACTTAATTTTCATTCCAGTAATTCTCGCTGTCAAATATCCTAACACTCCTAATACTAATGCATCTACTAGAATACTAGCAATATATACAGAAAACATATAAATATATATTGTTATAAATACAGATGAATATATTTGAACTCTACTGTTGTTAAGATAGTTTAATATCTCTTGTTTATTTAATGATGTTATATTATACTGTGCAAAGAAGTCGTTATATGTAACTTCTGATACAGCTGATAACATTTCATTTTTTAATATTAATTTCTCTTTTAATAAAACTATCCCGTTAGTTTCATTTTTTAAGTTTTCTCGATATTCATTAATCTGCTCTTCTGTCAACTCTGATGTATCAACTATTATTTTCCCTGTTATATTATCTTGGCTAATAATCTCTAACTTTTCATCATTATTTACTTTTAAAATTCCATCTTCATAAGTTAAAGATTTTATATTTTCATCAAAATAGCTTAGTGCACTAGTAAATGAATTGGAGAATTTGTATACTGTCATTACAGCCACAACAAGAGTGAATATTAGTACAATTTTTAATAAATACAGTGCTGTCTTTCCAAGTCCCTCAAGTCCAAAATCTTCATATTTTTCAAAGCTTTTTATGCTCTTTATCACTGTCCTAAAAAAACCTTCTTTTTTTACTATCTTCTCCCCGTTATTATTTGCTTCTGACATTATAAAATTCTCCTTCCAAAATTTATCCTTATTTTTCCTTTTTTACTATTATTCCATCTTTAGTATCTTTTATGCTATATCCTTTATTGGTTATTAAGTTTCGTAATTCATCCGATTTTGCCCAATCTTTATTTTCTCTTGCCTTTCTTCTTTCTTCGATTAGCTCTTGTATCTCTTTAGGTAAGGTCTCACTATTTTCTTCTTTATTAAATTCAGCCAAGTATTTTGATGCATTATTGATATCTAGTCCTAAAACTTTATCAAATTCTAATAATAAACTAGCAAATTTAGTTGACTTCTTAGTATTTCTTGCAATATCCCATACAACGCTCATAGCTCCTGGCATGTTCATATCGTCATTTATATATGTTACGAATTTTTGTCTATATTCATCAATTATAGAATCTTCAATATCATCTTTTCCATTTACATTTTTTACATAGCTGTCATACAATCTTTCTAGAGCTTTTTGTGCACCATATGCCCCCTCGAAAGTAAAGTTTAATTTATTTCTATAATGTGCTGTAAAGCAGAATAGTTTATATGCAAGTGGAGATATTCCTTTTTCCTGTAATTGAGATATTGTATAAGTATTACCTAAGCTTTTTGACATCTTTCCACCATCTACTAGTAAATATTCACAATGCATCCATGTTCTTGCTGGAATTTTCCCAGTTGCTCCTTTAGCTTGTGCGATTTCATTTTCATGATGTGTTGAAATATGGTCTACTCCTCCAGTATGAATATCAAATTCTTCCCCTAAAAATCTTCTCCCCATTGTCGAGCATTCTAAGTGCCATCCCGGATATGACAATCCCCAAGGACTTTCCCATTTCATTATATGATTTTCTGGAGCTTTAATCCAAAGAGCAAAATCATATGGATTTCTTTTTTCAGGGTCTACATCCACTCTCGCCCCAGCTATTTGTTCTTCTAATTTTCTATTAGATAAAACTGGATATTTGTCTAGTTTAGAAATATCAAAATAAATTCCTTTACTTGTTTCATATGCATACCCATTTTTTAAAATTTCTTGAACATACTCTATCATTTGAGAAATATTTTCTGTAGCTTTAGTAATAATTTCCGGTCTATCTATATTTAGTTTCTCCATATCTTTTAAAAATATTTCTGCATAGAATTTTGCTATTTCATATGGATCTTTATTTTCTTTTCGAGCTGCCTTTTCCATTTTGTCTTCGCCTTCATCAGCATCAGACTCCAAATGGCCTACATCTGTTATATTCATTACGTGCTTTAGTTCATATCCGTTATACTTCAAAACTCTTCTTAATGTATCCATAAATATATATGTTCTAAAATTACCTATGTGTGCATAGTTGTAGACCGTTGGTCCACAACTATACATTCTTACCTTATTCTGTTCAATTGGTTGAAACTCCTCCTTAGTTCTTGTAAGCGTGTTATAAAAAGTTAATTTCATGTACTCTCCTTATCTGATTTTCAGCTACATTATTCCTCGTCGACTATATTTTCTGATTTATCAGGTTTCTCTATTTCATTATTTCCGTTTTCATTTCCGCCAGTATTTTCTTTCTTTTTGCTTATAGTAATGGTTATACTATCTCCAGCGTTTACTTTACTGCCTTCTTTTTTGCTTTGTTTTATTACTGTTCCATCTTTTTGAGATGATTCCTCAGTCTCAACTGTAACTGTTAATCCTAAATCTTTTAATGTCTTTATTGCTTCTTCTTTGGTTTTTCCAATAATATTTGGTACTGTAACTTCTTTTTTAGTATGTACCGCACATGTTTCGGTTGGTATATTATATTTACCAGCTTCATTTGTGCGCGACAATGTTGTATCTTCTTTTTCTGGTTTTTTAGTATATAATTTTTCTTCTGTATCAGGACAAAATTCTGTAGCAATTTTTCCAGTTTCTTTACATATTGTAAGTTTTGTATGGCCTTCACAATCTCCCGGTACAGTTCCTTTTACAAAATATTCTGTATATGTTCTACTACATGCTTCTGTAGCTACTTTGCCAGAGTTTAAACAAATTGTAGCTGAAACCACATTACTTGGTTTTTCAAATTCTGCACTTTCCAATCCTTTATGTATGTTATCCATTATTCTTACCCATATTCTAGCTGCTTTGTTGCTAACATTTGCAGAACTTGTTGATAAGTCTTCTGGTATATCATATCCATACCATGTTGCAGCAGTATAATAAGGTGTAAATCCGCAGAACCATCTATCTTTGTTATCTGTAGTTGTTCCAGTTTTTCCTCCTGTATCTTGCCCTGAAACCTTAGCGTATGGAGCTGTTCCTCCAGCCCCTACAGGGCCTCTTAATATTGTTTGTTCAATATATGCATTTGCTTCAGACATTACTCTTGTTTTCTCTTGTACTGGCTCTAATACTATATTTCCAGCTGCATCTTCCATCCTTGTGTAAAAAGTTGGTGTTATATAAATTCCTCCATTTGCTATTGCTGCATAAGCTCCAGCCATTTCAAGTGGAGATATACCATATGTTAAGCCTCCTAATACCATTGCTAAATTTTCATCATTGTGTTCTTTGTTCTCTTCAGCGGTTACTAATGATGTTATTCCCATCTTTTTTAAAAATGCTATTGAATTACTTGGTCCTAATTCAGACATTATTTTTACTTCAGTCGTATTTGCTGATTTTTCTATTGCTTTTCTGACTGTAATCAATCCTAATCCAGAACTTGTTGGATGATAACTGCCAAAGTCAGTTGATGAATCATAATATATAGTAGCTGCTTTTATTATTCCAGATTATAAAGCTGCCGCTATAGACGCTATTGGTTTCATTGAAGATCCTGGCTGCCTTACTGATTGAGTCGCCCTATTTTGTCCATTTGAGTCAACATCATCCCCAAGGCCTCCCATACATCCAACTACATAACCATTTTTGTGGTCTATAATTACCATTGCTGATTGCGTATGAGTATTAATTTTGTTTCCATCTTTTTTTTGTACACCAGCATATATGTAATCACCACTTCTATATACTTCTTCCATGTTTGATTGTATATTAGAGTCTTGTGTTGTATATATTTTGTAGCCTCCACCTCCAATCATCGTTTCAGCTATATCCTTCGATACATCGTTCTTTTCTGCATATTGCTGTATTACCTGGTTTAACGCTGCTCTAGCTAAGTACGACATAGACGAATTTGTCGTTGTATCACCTTTGGCAAACTTTAGTCCTTCTTCAACTTCTGCTTTCGCCGCATTGTATTCCTCATCTGTTATTTTGCCTAATTCTTTCATCTTTGTTAATACAGTTTTTGTTCTTTTCTTTATTAACTCACTATTATCAGTTTCCCCAAAAGGATTATAACTATTAGGTGAATTATTTATTCCAGCTAAGAAAGCACTTTCAGCTAAATCTAACTCTCCAACTGATTTACTAAAGTAATATCTTGAACCTAACTCTACTCCATAAACATTAGAACCAACAAATATTGTATTTAAGTATAATTCTAATATTTGATCCTTTGAAAGGATTTTTTCTACTTTATATGCTCTCGACATTTCTCTTATTTTTCTTTGGATTCCAGCTAAACCTGTATCACTTTTATCGTCTTTTAGATTCTTTATTAATTGCTGAGTAATTGTACTGCCTCCATAAGATGAATTTCCTTTATTTAGCACATATGTTACAGTTGCCCCTAATGTTCTTTTTATGTCCACTCCTTTATGTTGATAAAATCTCTCATCTTCTATTGATATATAAGCTTCCTGTACAGTTTTTGGTATTTCACTTAGAGATACAGTTCTTCTCTTTTCCTCTCCCGAGACGTTTGCTATTTCATTTCCATCTTTATCATATATAATTGTATCTATGCTTTTTAAAGTTAAATCTTCTTTGCTCATTGACCAATTATCGTTAGAAAATATCGCAATAACTGCTCCAGCTCCAATAATTGCTAATAGTATAGCTAAAACAACGCAGATTTTTAAGAAAAGTGCTAATTTACGGTGTCTTTTCCAAAAACCCTTTTTCGTTTGGTTTTTCTTTTTATTAGTTTCTGCATTTCTTTTATCTTTATTTCTGTTATTGCTATTATATCTTGATTTTGCACGTTTATTTTCAGATTTACTCATAAAATGCTCCTCCTTGTATTCTTATTATCCCATGAAACAATTATATTACATATTTATATAAAAGTAAAAGCTTTTTGCAAAAATAATAAATTTTTATGCGATTACAC
>CAMGAZ010000122.1 GCA_946008205.1 uncultured Clostridium sp.
GTATTTATACTCATTTCAGTATTGGTAACACTATCGTTAACACTGAGTGTTCTTTTGAACACTTGAAAATGAGCTTTCAGTAACACTTTAAGTAACACTTTGTCGTTTCGGTAACACCAAGCAATGTTTTATTTCAAAAAATTTTGCCTTTTCCAATCCGTCTATCCTGCTGACAGTGAAACATTCCCAAAGCTCCCTAAAAATCTGCATTTTCTGACAGTCTTACTGACAGAAAGTTAAAAGACCGACAGTGTTTTTTCACCCGAAAAGCACTGCTTTTCGGTGTTAAACGGGCTGTCGAGGGCTCTGCACTGACAGTCCTTTATCCTGCATCTTTTTCCACCCTTTGAAAAACGTCATTTTAGAGTCTAAAAACTCGTTATTATCAGACCATGACACATGCTCAAAACAGGTCCACAAATCGTCTGTAATCGATTTTAATATTCAATTGGTATCGGTTGTTTGTTTTCGTTTTATCTCGCTTGAACGGGGTTTACTATTCTTATTACCAATTATTCTAACTACCCCTTGAAAGAAAAAATGACAATATTTCTTCTCCATTTTATTATAACTTATCAAGAAATTTTTACAATGTTTTTTAGCAATTCGTACCAAGGCAGAACGATTTTTAGGACTGTTCATACGGACTTTGAATAAAAATTGAGAAGATATATTCGCTTCGCAGTCTTGCAATCACCGGCGGAGATTATAATTGAATATAGAAAGTTGAAGGGCTAACCGTCAAAGTTAGCCCTTATTTTTTTAGATTATTCAGTTGCAAATTTTAAGCCTGATGCAAATGTATCTACTGCCAAGCTTGTATGCAGCTCATCCCATAATTCAGTGTATCGGTCAAACATTTTTTGATGCTTTTTGTCAAGCTGAATTTTTATGTGATCTTCAAGCTCCTTCATCTCAATACACAACTCTATCTTCTCATCGATATTACTGATTGAATAGTGCTTTTCACAATTTGGATCTAATATTGTGTCAACGATTGTTGTGTGCATCTTTCCACCTCCTTTGCAATACAAACATATACCACAAAGGTTTTCGAATATCCAGACCAAAGTTGAAAATAAACAAAGAATTATTTAACCTCTCGTCTATGTACGCGCATATATTTTTCTCTAGAGGGATCCATACTAATACTGTCCTCAGTTGAAATACCAAGCGAATCAATTTCATCTGCTGAAAGCAAGCTTGAAACAATAACCTTTCCATCAGCATCAAATGAAATTAGATGCTTATCAAACAATGCGTCATGATGAGCACACAGCAATAATCCATTATTTGCATCAAGCTTTTCAGCATCATTGCTTTTACTCCAAGCCTTTATATGGCTGGCCCTTAGCATTGATGTCGTTGTTATTTCACATAACTCGCACTTGTTATTTCTGACCTCTAGAAGCATTTCCCTAAATAATCCTTGACCAACTCTTTGTTTAACCATTCCTTGTTTTTCTGTTTCTGTAACATTTTCGAGTTGCTTTTCTAGTTTTTTTATCTTATCAATATATCTTTTGTTTCGTTTTGGACCTGAAGTATAGCTCTTTAATTTTGATTTTGAAACAGATCCTGCTACTTCCAATTCTGAAGCATTGTTCCCATTTAATGACAAATTACTAACATAAACAGGAAGTGATCCCATAGTCATAGTATAAACATTACAGCCATGGAAGCATTTAAACAACCCGTTATCTAAGCCCTTTTTTAATTCTTTAATATCTACATAACATGTATTCTGTCTGTGACCTCTATAATGTTGTGCATCCCATGCTGCTATTATAGGTTGTTTAGAGCAATTGTATAAGCCTAACAAAAGGACCTTTTTGTCATCAGTATTATCAATATTAAATCCTTCATCATTTACCTCACTTGAAATTTGTATACCCTTTTGATGTTCATCCTCATTTATATGTGTCGGAGTAATATTCCAAGCATAAATTAAAAGTTCAATATTCTTTTCTCCATCAGTCAAACTCCCTTTGTATGGCTGATGCTTATCTTCCTTCCACTCAAATGAATACTCATTAGTATTTAAAGCATTATATATCAGATCTCTTATTTCACTTCTTGAAAAAACATCTGGACGTTCAGACTTTACTATTTTTCCATTCTCGTTAATATTATATGTTATACTCATAATTCACCTCAAACAAAAACAAGCAACTACCATAACAGTAGTTTATTATAACAATTATTGTATTTCAAATAGCTTTTGTGCTGCGAGCTTTATTACCTCAACATTTACTGCGTTACCAAACTGCTTATATGCCTGATGATCATCAGCGTTTGGCTTAAAACTTTCTGGAAAGCTTTGTAGTCTTGCGGCCTCTCTAACAGTAAGTCTACGCTTATACTTACCAATTATTGGCACCTGCACAATCGCAACTAGTGCTGGGAAGCATGTAGGCTTCTTAACCCTTATGCCTGATGGCCTAAATTGAATTACTGCATCCCACACCGACTCAATGCTATCACCTGCCTGCCATTCCATCTTGCGCTGAGTTGGTGTGAAGTCTGCTAGATTGTTATATTTTTTTAGCCATTCATCAATAAATGTTCGATTGTTAAAGTACAAGCATTTGTTCTTTCTGACAAATTCCTTTTTCCAGGCTGGGAAATCATCAGCCTCGTCCTTGTCAACAAAGTATTCAGCCCATATTGGGAATCCGATAATTTTTTCCTTTATGCCCTTATAGAATTCATCCCATGCTGTAAGAACCTGAATTTCCTTATCATTAAGATAATACTTGTCTTCAACTGCATCATTATCAATAACACTGTATATGCTATTATGGTCCTTACTGATTAGATCAGTAAACTCAATTTCCAAATCCTCATCCACATGCTCGGGATCATAAATTCCAAGTATAACAACTCTTTCTCTGAGCTGAGGAATTCCAAATTGGTGAGGACTAATTATAATTGGCACTGGAGTAAGCCTATATCCAATAGCCTTTAAATGCTCATGTATTGTTTTCCATGTATTACCATTATCATGAGATACGAGATTTCTAACATTTTCAAGAACTATGTATTTCGTTTTATGATATTTTAGAATTCTTTCAATTTCGAAGAACAGTGTACCTCTTGTATCACTCATACCAGCCTGCTTACCTGCCTTACTAAAGGCCTGGCAAGGGAAACCACCACAAAGCACATCGTGCTTCGGTATATCCTTTTCATCAATATCCCTTATATTACAGCTTGAATCAATACCGTAGTTTTCGTAATATGTTTCAATAGCGTATTTATCAATTTCAGAGGCAAATACACATTCTCCGCCTAATTGTACCATTGCTTGGTGAAATCCACCGATTCCTGAAAATAAATCAATAAATTTAAATTTCTTCAAATCATCACCTCTTTGTAAGTATGCCATATTTTTGCACAAAAGTCTAGCTAAATTTTAAAAATTTACCTGGTGAATTAAAAAATTATTTATATCACTAGTCTTAATCATAATTTTCTTTGCTCTAGCATCTCCATTGCTATTATGACCCTGATGAAACTCTGATAAATACTGCATATTATACCTATTAATTTCAAGCACCTTATATCCAGTGAGAATAACCTTGTTTTTCATTCTAGTAGAATAGCTCATTGGATTACTCTTACCTAGCTTGTTATTCCAATACAAGGTAACCTCGTAGCCACAATCCTTATCCTTTATTGTATCATGATCACAAACGATATAGTAAATACTGGAATCATTAAGAACGCTCATAACTGTATCCCAATCATTTCCTTGAATTCCCTTTGAGTCATTGCTGTGTGCCTTCAAATCGCCAAAGCAGTCAACCTGTGGAAGGAATATATCTAGATCAATTTCATCCTTGCCCTTATTCTGAGAATATCGAATCTTATTCTGCACTCCATTATCTGCAATGAATTTCTCTAGCCTATATTCTAAAAAGAATCCCGGCCATTCAGGCTGATTCTTGTTTGGAAAATCCGCCTTATCCATTTCGTCATAGCAGGAAATACCGTGCCATGTTTTTTCTAGACCTGCAAAGAAGGTATCCAAAGCATCAATAAAGTTAAATCTAAGGTCAACATTATTATCGAATTTACTATTAAGAAATTTTTCAACATTTGAAGGATTATATACTGTTATAATATTTCCAAAGGCATCAGTTTTTTGAAAAACGCCTCTTTTTATTCCATTTACTAAATCAATAGTGTAAACATGAGCAGATGAATTATGAGCCTTTGCTCCCGCATATCTTTCAGTATCAAAATCGACAAACGCAACTGTCCCCTTATAGCTATAAATACCTAACAGCAGTGTTTTGATTCCCCTTGCTTTATTTTCAACAAAAACAGACTTAAAATTATCACCAATTTGTATTCTTTTCTTGTAATATGGATGAGGTATACCAAGATAGCTAATGTTTTTAAAATACAAGCAATACCTATTGCCATTAATGCTTCCATACGCTATATTGCCTTCAAATTTAACATTTGAAAAGCTATGAGAAATAATATCCCTTAGCTCTGCTGGTGATAGTATTTCGCCATAATCCTCAACAACCTCAAAGCTTTTGGTGATTTGTTCAACCTTAACATTACTTAATCTCATATTTTTACCTCCTTGTAGCTTGTACAATTATTATAATTAATATGGTATCTATCGTCAATATTCCTATAGTAAAAGTACTGTTATATGTACCATATATTATTTGACGAATTATAAAGAAGCAGATATAATGCTTTTATGCTGCGTGAAATGAGGGATTGTATGCAAAAGGGTATTTTTAAGTATGAATTAAAGAACAGATTCCGTTGCATTGTAGAAATCGATGGTGTTGATACATTGTGCTATATACCATCATCCAGCAAGCTAGGCAATTATCTCAATTTAAAGAATAAGGAGGTTCTTTTAAGACAAACAGAATCCCAAAAAACAAGACTAGCGATATATGCTATTAAGCACAAGCATAATTATATTACATTAGACATGAATACTCCCAATCAGGTGGTTGAATCAGAAATAAAAAGGCGATATTTTTCATTCCTAGGCAAAAGAAGCAATGTTCAAAAGGAAAAAAGCATATGCGGATACAAAAGCGATATATTTATTTCCGAAACAAATACAATTATAGAAATAAAGAGCATGCTATCCAAGGAAAAGCACGCTCTATTCCCAACGGTTCATTCTGACAGGGCAAACCAGCAGCTATCAAAAATATCCGAGCTGCTAGATAGCGGATATAATGTATGCTACTGCTTTGTTTCTCTAAACCC
>CAMGAZ010000123.1 GCA_946008205.1 uncultured Clostridium sp.
CTATATCAGCTGTCTATATACTAGAATCTTATATGAAAATGCAAAAAGATAATTGAATATATTTGACAAAAACGAAAGATAATAGTATAAATTAAATGATTTTATTTTTGTAGAAATACAAATTATAAATAAAATGTAAAATCGAAAGGAGAAAAATAAAAATGAATGATGAGAATACAACAAACAATTCTGGAGAAGAATTAGCAGATAACATAATAACTTTAACAGATGAAGAAGGAAAGGAATCTAACTTCGAACTTTTAGATTTAGTTGAATTAGATAATGAAGAATATGTAGTATTGTTGCCAGCAGAAGGCAGTGATGAAGAACCTGGAGAAGTCGTAATATTAAAAGTTGAAGATACAGACGAAGACAGTGATAAAGAAGCATATGTAAGTGTAGATGATGAAGAAACACTAAATAAGGTATTTGAAATATTCAAAGAAAAATTCAAAAATGAATTTGACTTTGTAGACTAATTTAAAATATTTTGCTTAAGCTGATATAAAAATCCTTGAATGGAGAATTCCTCTCCAAACAGGGATTTAGTACGTGGATGATAATAGCATTAGATGTAATATTTTGGCTATTAAGAGTAATCGCAGCATATACATATGCTATGGGAATAGATTTTATGATTCAACCAATAGATATGAATATGGAAATTACAATGATATTTGTAGCTTTACTAGCATTCATACTAATTGCTAAAAGAAAATTTTTAGGATCAGTAATATACATGATTGGCTACTTTGGTTACTTTGGAGTAGCATTATTTAACAATCTCCAACAAATGATGAATGTAGGAGGAATGATAGACGACTACATAAATGTTCTATTTTCACTAATAGGAGTGGCATTACCAATGTTTACATTCTTAGATATGCTACTAGATAAAAATAGACAGTTACATCCAACTGACAAGAAAACAGATTGGTTTTATAGAAACAAAAAGTACGATATGCAAAAAGACGAAAGAGAAGATAAAAATAATTATAGAACTTTATAAAAAAATTTAGGATGTCGAAAAAAGTTTTTATTAGAAATATATTGTAACAAAAAGTCATAAGTGATACAATAAATAAAATTATTAAGGAGCAACAAAAATGGGAAAACATTTTATGGATGAAGAAAAAGACGAAGATGTATATCAAATAAAAATAAAAAAACAACATAAAAATACAGAAAAAGGAAATAAAGGACGTAGAATATTAATTAGAACATTAATAGTAATTCTAATGATATTTGCGGTATTAGCAGGAATAGCAACATGCTTTGTTGGAGATAAATTAGGAAAGATACAAAAAGAAAATATAGATGAAACAGCTATAGGAATATCAAATGAAACAGAAAAAGCACTCTCAGAATACAGAAACATAGCTCTACTTGGAATTGACAGTAGAGCAGATGACTATGGTTTAGGAAACAGAAGCGACTGCATAATAATTGCAAGCATAAACCAGAAAACAAAGAATATTAAATTGATTTCTGTATACAGAGATACATATATGCAAATTGAAGAGAGTGGTAGTGAAAGACTAGACAAAGTAACACATGCATATTCATATGGCGGAGCACAAAATACATTAAAAGCTCTAAACACGAATCTGGATTTAAATATATCAGAGTATGTAACAGTAAACTTTGACGCGGTAATAGCTGCAGTAAATGCTATGGGAGGAGTGAACATAGATATAGACAGCTCAGAGCTAAAATATATAAACGATTACATAGACGCAACATCACAAAGTTCTGGAGTAAAATCGAGCCATATAACAAAAACTGGAACGCAGACCTTAGATGGAGTACAAGCAGTTGCCTACTCAAGAATTAGATACACCGCTGGAGGAGATTATAAAAGAACAGAAAGAATGAGAACAGTTGTAACTGCAATGATGAAAAAAGCAAAAACCTTAAGTATAACTAAGTTGAATAGCCTAGCAGATACTATATTGCCAAAAATAAGTACAAACATATCTTCTATGGAAATAGTATCTCTAATACCAAGCATTGCTTCATTTAATATCACAGAGAGCCTAGGATGGCCATATGAAACCCAAGGAATAACTTTGGATAGATGGTATGGTGTACCTATCACATTAGAAAGCAATGTGTTAAAATTACACCAAGAAGCATTTGGACAAGAAGATTATGAAGTAAGTGACACTGTAAAGACAATAAGCAATCAAATTATAAAAAAGACAGGATACAACAATTAAATAAATGAGGGGATAAGAATGGAAAAGAATAATTTAGCCTTGGCAGAAGAAATTACAACTAGTATACCAGAAAAAGTAGAAAGACAAAAAGCAAAGGTTTTCAACATTCAATCTGAAATAAAAAAAGAAAATAAAGTAGAAAAAGCAATATACATAGGTATAAAAAGAATAATAGATGTAATCAGCTCATTAGTAGGAATGGTACTATTAGTTCCTGCAACGATAGCAATATACATAGCCAGAAAAGTATTAAAAGAAGATGATGGACCAATTTTTTATACACAATTAAGGATTGGAAAAAATGGCAAGCAATTTAAGTTATACAAATTTAGATCGATGTGTATGAATGCAGATGAAAAGCTAGCAGAGTATTTAGAAAAAAATGAAGAGGCAGCCAATGAATTTAAAAAATATAAAAAATTAAAACATGATCCAAGAATAACGAAATTAGGAAATGTTTTAAGAAAAACAAGTTTAGATGAAATGCCTCAATTCATAAATGTTCTTAAAGGTGATATGAGTTTAGTAGGACCAAGACCATATTTATGTAGAGAAAAAGAAGAAATACCAAAAGAATATTATAACGAAATAATACAAGTAAGACCCGGAATTACTGGATATTGGCAAGTAAATGGAAGAAGTAATACTACATATGAAGAAAGAATGAATATGGAATTGTACTATGTTGACAATTGTTCATTATGGTTAGACATAAAAATATTCTTCAAAACATTTATAGCGGTATTCAAAAAAGAAGGAGCAATTTAAAAAACGTAAAGAACTTACCAAAAGGAAGGTATAAAATAATGACAATAGATATTATTTGCCCGTTATACAATGCAGAAAATTATGTAGTAAAACAATTAAAACAAATAGAAATGCAATCTTATTATAATTATGTAAAAAATATAAGATATGTTATCACGAAAGGACAAGATAACACTGCAGATACCATTAGAAAACAACAGAAAGAAAATAATAAAATAATATATAAGGAAATAGAACCTAAAGATTTTTCTCATAGTTTAACTAGAGAAAAAGAAGCGTTTGAGAGCAATGCAGATATTGTAGTATTTATAACACAAGATGTTATAATAGAGGAAAAGGATTGGCTAGAAAAATTGGTAAACCCTATTGAAAATAATGAGTGCGAAGCTTGCTATAGCAGGCAGATATGTGATAATAATACAATAGAAAAATATACACGCGAATGCAATTATCCAGCAGAATCAAAAATAGTCTCAAAAGAGGACATAAACAAATTGGGTTTAAAAACGTTTTTCTTCTCGGATGCATCAGCTGCGATAAAAAGAGAAACATTTGTTGAGCTTGGCGGATATGACAAAAAAAAATTACCAATTAGTGAAGATATGTACATAGCATATAAAATAATAATGAATGGCTATAAAATAAAATATTGTGCGGATTCAGAAGTAATTCATTCACATGAATTTACTTTAAAACAATATTATAACAGATATAAAGCAACAGGTAAATTTTTTAAAGAAAATGATTATTTAAATAATTATAAAGTAAACAAAGCTGGTGGCAATATGGCTATATATGTACTGAAAAGAGCTTGGCAAGATAGAAATTGGAAAGTATTAGTAAGGTATATGCCCAATATGGCTGCTAGATTTATTGGAATGAAAATAGGAAATTATAAAAGAAATTAACATAGATAGAGGTAAAAAAGTAATGAGACCTACAGTTTCTGTAGCGATAGCTACATATAATGGAGAAAAATACGTAAAAGAACAAATTAACTCAATATTAGATAATTTAGAAGAATATGATGAAATAATAGTATCCGATGATGGATCTACAGATGAAACAATAGATATAATAAAATCTTTGCATGACAAAAGAATAAAAATTATTGAAGGGCCAAGGAAGGGAATAAAGCAGAATTTTGCCAATGCTATAGAACATACGAGTGGCGATATAATTTTTCTAGCAGACCAAGACGATGTTTGGCTAGATGGCAAAGTAGATAAAGTTCTTAATGTCTTTGAGGAAAATGAAGAGATTACTTTGGTTGTCCACAATGCAAAAATTGTTAATGATAAACTTGAAGAGATACCTCCATATAATACTTTTGAATGGAGAAAATCTAAAAAAGGCATTTTAAATAATATTTGGAAAAATACGTATATAGGATGTTGCATGGCATTTAGAGAAGAATTAAAAGAAAAGATATTACCTATTCCGAATGATATTGAAATGCATGACCAATGGATAGGTATAATTAATGAGACGAATAGTAAGAGTCTCTTTTTAAATGAGGAATTGATAGAATATAGGCGACATGATAGCAATAATTCAGAAATGTCCCACTATCCGCTAAAGAAAATGCTGAGCAACAGAATTAAACTTATATTTAGATTATTACAAAGGATTGACTTCGTAAAAAATGCATTTGAATACATTTTAATTCTATTATTAATATTAAGTTGTGGAACTGTATATGATAATTTACATAATTTTAATTTATATATAAGCGAAATATTTCTTCTTCTGGTAATTGGCTATGATATATACTTATGGAAAAGAAAAACAAAAGAATGGAATAACAAAAATAAGATTTTTATTATAGGAATAATATACTTTATATTTCAAATTGTTTATTGTGCCATTCATATATATAACAAAGACAATACACTAAGTAGTTTAAAGACGTATATGGTAAAAATGTTTGTGCTTTTACCATCATTAGTTTTACTATTTATGCAACAAGATAAAAATACGTTCCTAAAAAATTACATTAGAAAATTTTCAAATATAGTATATATAATTGCCTGCACTTCTCTTTTGTTTTTTATAGCAGGAAGCTTGTTACATATTATAAAGCCTACTAATGTAGTTACGATAAACTGGGGAGAAGAAGAAAGAAAAATAAATTCATATTGTAATGTTTACTTTGAATCACAATATACGATTTCAAATGGAAAATACAAAATTCGAAATTGTGGGATTTCCGCTGAAGGACCAATGTATAGCATTCTATTAATC
>CAMGAZ010000124.1 GCA_946008205.1 uncultured Clostridium sp.
CCATACAGATCATCAAAAAGCGTATCATAGCCTGGAAATACAATATCCAACTGAGCTCTGAATGCAACCTGTTAAACCGCAAACTCTACCCATAATAATAACTAATAAAACCGCAAATTAAATTAATAAACAGGTGGAAAATGTGCCTTTTGTGACGGCATAATCTTCCACCTGTTTTTGTGATCTGATTGTAGTATGATAATCATGTAAAATATTTAGAAAGGGAAAAGAAAAGAAACAGCCCGTTAAAGTATCCTACCCCTCTAACACTGTTCCTTTTCAATCGTCAGTTGATACTGATGATACAAGAAACATGATACAAGATTTTTCACTAAACATCAAGTCAGCCTTTAATTCTTTTGATTTCAAATTCTTTGATGAACCTGATTTTGATACTGTTGAAAGAATTGAAACTTATTGTCTCAATAATATCAATGCTTCTACACAGCACACTCATAATAATTCTACTTGTAAATCTTCTCAGCTGGTATATTTTAAAAATTATTCCAGACATTATGTATCTTATCATGGTAGTGTCCAGGATAATATGATTACAATTCCTGTTCTATACTGTAAAAATGACAAGCACTATCATGCCGTTCTTCCAAACTCTATTATTGTTCCTTATTCATCTTTTTCTATTTTTTTCATATTAAAGGTACTCGCATTAAAATCATGTTCAGCTTTTACTGTTGAAGAAATAACAGAACGATTTTGTATATCGACTTCTACTCTCTATAGATGGATTTCTAAATATAATGTGTATTTGAGAATATTCAATACCTTGAAAAACAGATATCATATGCATTTCTTTGTACATCTTATTTATGATTTCAGTAATGTTATCCATGATATCTTTGACTTCAATCTTCATACACTTTTTCAATATGACCGCACTTTATCCAATCATGATTCCTGATTGAATTTCTTCAGTTTCAATTAAATAACTTGGCAATGTCTTTCGTATTTTTGCTGTTCTATACTCAATTATGAGGAGGAAGATATATGAACATACAAAATACAGACAGTTATGAGTATAGAAAACTTATCGGCCAGATAAAATTTTCATTTATAGCACCTGTTGTATCACGAACTTTTATAGATGATTCAATAAGTGCCTACTTTAAACGCGTCTCTGAAACTGAAATTGACTGGCCAGATGGCACAAAAAGAAGGTTTTCTGATCAGACGATGAAATGGTGGCTCCATGTATACAGAAAATATGGCTTTGAAGGTCTGATGCCTAAAGACCGTCTGGATCTTGGCAGAGTAAGAAAACTTGATGATGACCATAAAAGATATATTGCTGATCTTATTGGCCAGTATCCCAAGATTACAGGGGTCATGATCTATGAAAAAATGATTGAAGATGGTGTATTAAATGTAGGTGACTGTTCCGTTGATACTATACAGCGCTATATCAGAAACAGCGGCTTACGAAATGGACAGGGTGAGACTTTAGTCAAGGAAAGAAGAACCTGGGAATTCGCTCATTCATGTGATGGCTATGAAGCTGATACCTGCCATACATTTTATATTTACGATGAAGATAGCACATACAGGAAAACGTATCTGATTGCCATTATCGACAATCATTCAAGAATGATCGTTGGTGCAGAGTTCTTTTTCAATGACAATGCCGTCATTTTTCAAAAGGTATGGCATGATGCTGTCTTAAGATACGGTAAAAGTAAAGTAATCATCTTAGATAATGGCAGCAGCTACAAAAATAAAAGCACAAAGGAAATAGAGGCAAAACTTGGGACTAAAATCATTTATAATCCCCCATACCAGCCTGTCGGAATTATGTGTACTTTATGATTATGTGGAGTTTTTTCATTTTTTTAGCCAATCAGGCTCTTTTTTATTTAAAAACTCCACATAATATTTTCTTGATTGTACTATAACTTTGTACAAAAGGAGGAAAAGTTATATGTACATACTAAAAGATTTGATAAATCAAGCTTTTGAAGAATTACTTAATGCCGGTTACAGTTATAAAACTGTTTATGGCGCTAACTGGTATATATGGAACAGGTTGAATAAAACATACGGTGAAGATGAAGTTTTTTTAGAAGATATGGTTTATGAATATTGTAAAGACTATTTTGGAAGAGATATATACTCAATCGATAAAAGTAAACTAAGAGATTGTGAATGCAGATATATTTCTGCTTTTAATAATCTAATCAAGGTATACAAAGGAATTCCTTTAAAGAAGAATGATACTCATTTTCATCTTAATCAAAAACTCTCTCATCAAACAGAAAACTTATTAAATAAATATTTAAAGAAATGCAGACTTGATGGAAATTCAGAAACGACATTATCAAACAAACGAATGAGAATAAGAAATTTTATAATTGATTCAAATTTTGATTCAATCAATAAAGATTCTTTAAAAGAATATTTAAATAGACGAAAAAAAGAGATGGGTAAAACTGCGTATGTCATTGATATGAGACTTATACGCAGATTTCTTGTCTTTTGTTATGAGGAACATTTTATATCGAAAGAATTACTTCTAATATGGCCTTCAAGCTTCAGTTCAATAGCTGATAAAAGCGTTCCTTCAGTTTATACAACTGATGAAATCAAACAATTACTTGATTCATCAAAAGACTTTAAACATGAAGATAATCATTTAAGAAATTACGCTATTCTTTCTTTGGTTGTTTATTCAGGAATGAGGGCCAATGATGTTGTTCATTTGAAAACATCCAATCTTAATTGGAGACTGAGTGAAATAAAATTCATTCAACAAAAGACAAGAAAAGAACACATTATACCTTTGATACCAGAAATAGGAAATCCAATAATCGAATATATAAAAAGCGAAAGAAAATCTTCCTCACAATTTTTGTTTACCAAAGAAAATGGTGAACAAATGAGTTCAGGTATGATTACTCATATAATTGGAAATTATTTTTCTAATGCACCATTTGATTTGAAAGGAAGGCATTATGGGGCACATGCATTACGTCATAGTTTAGCTACTCATCTAATCAATGATTCTGTGCCACCTTTTACAGTTGCTAATGTTTTAGGCCATTCTAGTACAGAATGTATACATATATATGCAAAGGTTGATTTAAATCATTTAAGAAAATGTATATTGGAGGCTCCTTATCGTGCGTAAATTAGTCAGTCCATGGAAGGACCATTTGATAAATTTTTATGAATATAAGAAATTGTGTGGCTATAAATATGATTCAACCGAATATGTTCTTGTTATGTTTGATCAATACTATGCAAATTTAAAAATTGAGGATATGTTGTTTTCAAGGGATATAATAGAACCATTTTTATATTTGAAATCTAATGAAAGAATTTCAAATCAAAGATATAAAGCATCAGTATTACGACAATTTGGGAAATATTTATATTTAAATAATGTGATTGAGAACATATATATAATTCCACCAATTTCAATCAAAGGTGAAAAAGAATTCATCCCTCATATCTATACCAAACAAGAACTAAGAAAGATTGTAAACTATCTAGAAAATTATAAATATCCAATGGTGCCTGGAGGGTTTAAACATTGTCCAAATATGCTCAATGCCGTTACGTTATGCATTAAGATACTGATTTGTACCGGAATGCGACTTGGGGAAGTTCTTAATTTGAAAATTAAGAATATCGAATTTGAACAGAACTTATTTTACATAGATATCGCTAAAAATGATAATCAAAGAATTATACCGATATCACATACTTTAAAAGAAGAAATATTAGAATACATAGAAAAAACACCGTTTATATTAGAAAATCATGATTTTCTATTGTGTATCGACTATGAAAAAAAACTCAAACCAACTAATGTTAATCGTTATTTTTATAAAGCACTTAACCATTGTGGGCTTAAAAATTTAGAATCTAGAAGCCCTAGAATTCATGACTTTCGTCATACATTTGCTGTAATGAGTCTGACGCAGCTTCAAAAAAATGAAGAAAATATAAATTTATCATTATCCTATCTATCAACCTATTTAGGCCATAAATCATTTAATGAAACTCAAAAATATATTTGGATGACACCAATCATATTTGAAGATATAAAAAACAAAATGGAAGAATATTCAAGATTTATTATGGATATTTTTGGAGGTGAAAAATTTGATGAAGATGAGTAATGATTTTCCAACTATTTTAAATTCATATTTTTCTAAACATTTAAAGCTGGAGAGAAGATTCAGTGCCAATACGTACATTACCTATTTAACAGTATTAAAACAATATATCCATTTCTTAAACAGTGAATTAAATATCAGTAATAAGAAAATAAGTATAACTGATTTTGAAAAAAATAATATAATTTCTTTTTTAAATTATGCAGAAACAACATTGAAAGTCAGTCCAAGAACAAGAAACCATAAACTTACTGTATTGAATTCATTTTTAGAATATGCTCAATCTATTTATCCTCTTTATATAGAACTATATGTAGCTTCAAAGTCAATCAAACTTAAAAGAGTTAAAAAAGAAAAAATGGATTTTATGACTGTCGAAGAATTAAAAGCTTTCTTTGAATGCATCGATTTGAAACATAAAACTGGATACAAGCATTATGTAATGCTTACTACCTTGTATGAAACAGCCACCAGGGTCAGTGAATTAATAAATATACGAACAACAGATTTATTTTTTAGTGAAAATCCATATATTAAAATTGTAGGAAAAGGAAACAAGGAAAGAATAATATATATCAATGATTCCGTAGTTTCTATGATTGAGGAATATAGAAAAAAATTCAATATTTCTAATGGTTATTTATTTTTAAATAACAGTGGCAATCAGTTTACAAGATACGGTGTCAATAAAATTGTAAATAAATATTTTGAACAGGCAAAACAAAAATGTCAAACACTAAGAAGCAAAACCAATACCCCACATACCTTCAGACAAACAAAAGCAGTTCATTTTCTTCAAAATGGAACAGCGTTACCAATCATACAACGCTTTTTAGGACATAGTAATATACAAACAACAGAAATATACTTAGATATTACAAACAGTGTTGTAATCGAAGCAGTTAAATTATCGGCTAACATAATTACTTCATCAAACGAAAAAGCATTATGGGCAGGTGATGAGGATTTGATATCACTATTAGAAAGCTTATCAAATTAAGAAAATATTATGTGGAGTTTTTAAATAAAAAAGAGCCTGATTGGCTAAAAAAA
>CAMGAZ010000125.1 GCA_946008205.1 uncultured Clostridium sp.
AATATCATTATAGATTATCTCTATTTTATAATTTTTATTTATTGCATTTTCAATTAATGGTGCAACAGCATTTGGAACTAGTCCAGTTATTTCGTCTGCTGGCATATTATCCATTATAGCGTTATTTAACCATTCATAAAGTCTTTCTCCTTCTTTACCCTCTTCAATATGTCCCGTAGCTAAGTCTTGTATGTATTCTGCTAAATTTACAATACTTCTTAAAATACCTTGAGGCTTTTTAATTGTAATAACTTTATCTCCAATTTTTAATACAAAATTATCATTTTTCTTACGTTGATTTAATTCTTCAATCTCTTTGTCATCATATCCTATTGCCTGAATACCCATTGCTATTGCTGTAAGTATTGCGATTCTCATTGAAGTTGCCTTCGGATTAGCTTTTATTTTTTCAGCAAATGTATAAGCACTTCCTACTCTAGCTGCACTAAATGGAATTAATTGATTAATTTCTCTTGTAAAATTTCCTGTTCTTCCAAAGTCTTGCGTTGCATCTCTTGATTCTATTGCTGCTTTTATTCTTGCATCTAATTCTGTGTTACCTTTTGCAATAGAATTGCTATAGTTCTTTTCAAATACTCTAAACCTTGTAGACTGCTCTGAAATTTCTGGTATATAAGTCATTAAATCCAGTAGTCGTTTCAAAGGTTTAAAAGAGTCTTTAATTCCAAGGACTTCACTGTTTTTTGTTCCATATACATCTCTCATTATTTCCTGTGTTGATTTTCTATATTGAGACATTCTTGTACTACTTGTTGCTCCACTTTGTTCATACATAGTATATAAAGCGTCTATTCTCTTTGCATATTCTGGAGCAACTTTATTCATAAATTTAGAAACTGACTTATTAGTAGCTGTTAATATATCTAATACACCAAGTGCATTGTCTACAACTGGAATAAATCCAGCTCCTGAATAAATCATTGCTTGTGTAGTATCCGATATCATATTAGGTATTGCGAACCCAATATTAGCCATTGTTGCACCATATCTTAGAGGCATATTTAATACACTATTTAATTTTAACACTTTACTCATAGTTTGACTATCTAAATTCATAACAGTATTAAATATATCTGTTGCGTCTTTTGAAAATTGTAAATATACTCTTTTACCATCGTCGTCAATAAAGCTTGTAATTCTATTTCCTACATCTGTTTTATTATCTGGTACAAATATATCTATAGTTTTTTCCAAGTCAATGTTATCAATATCTATTCCGTGCAGGTTAAGTTCTAGTACCCAGATAGCAAAGGTAACCGGACCTCATTTCTGGATAGGTGCTGGTATTTTTTCGAATATATTATTAATTATTCCAGCACTTTCGCCTTCTTTATATAACGCTCTTAAAATATTATTGTTCTCTACTTGTTTAATTATATTTACTGAATTTACTACAATATTTTCAAGGACGTCCTTAACGTCTAATTCACTACCAGTTCTTCTTTTTATAATGTTTTTTACTTCTCCACGTTTTCCTACTTGATTCCCATTGTTTTCAATAACCCTTTGAAATGGTACGTAAAATGCATTGTCTTGTCTTAGTATATCAGCATCTGTTCTAGTAATTAGACCGTTATCAACTGCGTATTGCAAAACTCCATCTAGTGTGTCATAAACAACTTTAGCAGCTCTTTGTATTTGTGTATCATTTTTAAACTTGTCAACAACTGCCGTACTATCCATAGTTCTTATACCAGTTTTTAATGTCTTTGCCTTATATTCTAAGTCTCTTTTGGCTACTAAATAAGCTCTTAAATCGTTAAATCTCTGTTCGTCATTTCCAAGTATATCTCCTAATTTTCCAAGACCTCCAAATGTTTTATTTCCTTCTAAGTCTATATATCCATTTGTAATAATTGATATTGCTTTATTATTTACTCCACTTGCTAATCTTGTTAAAATATAAGCATTTTGACTTGGGTCAAGTTTCTTTCCATTTGAAAGCTCTTCGACGGCAGCTTTTAGAGCATAGTCTTTATCCCATACCAATTTCACAATTTTTTCTTTTAATGTCTTTTTAGTTAAAGGAACTTTATCTGTTTGTTCGCCAACACTTAGATTGCTCATAACTCTATTTTGTGGGCTTTGATGTATGTAATTATAAATTTGCTGTTGAGTATCAGATATAAATTTGTCAAATGACTTATCATTTGCTCTTATTCCTTCTAATACAGCAACGCTTTGAGGATACTCAGATTTTGCTTGTTCTGGAATTATTGCATACTCTCTAATAACTTCTGCAAAACCTTCATCTAGCAATACAGATCTTGGATTGCCCTCATATCCACCATACTTATTAATAGCAGCTAATAGTTCATTTGCAATAGATTCTTTATCAACAGATATTCTATTACCTAAATCAATAGCATGTCCTACTTCATGTAAGATACTATCCATATCTTTTAACTCTTTAGTTCTAATAGAATCTGTTTTTGTATTGTAAATACCATAAGCACGTTGTCTAAAATGTCCTTTTTGCACGCCTATTCCTAGATAATCTTCAATAGATTTTCTAATATCTGTCATTCTAGTAACTGGAATGCTATCGTCCCATTCTCCTGTTGCTTCTATCTTCTTTATTTCTTGTTCTATATAAGCATCTGCTCTTTCTGCATTACGTTGACCAGCTTCTATATCGGCAGTCTTTTTACTATTATTTACATTTTCTGGATTTTGTGATATACTTGTAGTAGATGTGGAAGAGTTTAAGTTACCTCTCGTTTCGGACGTTGAACTAGGAGTATTATTACTATTGGTTAAAGTAACAGGCTTTTTCAACATTGTTTTTATATATAATGAAGTATCATTAGCCATTGGTATAACTTCAACTACATAGCATTTGTTGTCAGGATAATTTTTTATATATCTTATTGTTTCTCCTTGTTTATTATCCGTTCCTTGCACAATTTTGTCATAATTATTAATAATATCTGGAATCTTTTCTATATCTTTTGACGTAATTGCAATTTGCCCCTTTGTTTTTTCTATTTCAGGATTTCCGTGTTGTTTTATAATATGTCTAATATCATAATCAGTTATTATATGCTCTCTTCCAGAAATATCAATTCCTAATAAAGATTTTACTTTATTAGCTACTTTATCAGATACAACTCCTAAAAATGTATTTTTTCTTGAATTTTTACTTAGTATTGCATTCTGTATTCTATTATGTAATTCTTTTTGTATATTCTCATCTACTGGAATATTCTGTTTTGATGTCTTCTGTAAATATCTTATATCTGGGTTATCTGTTGGAGTTGTGTTGTCTATATTTTTTATTTGTTCTGGAATTAGAGGAATGTATTGTGTGTATGGTATAGTATCACCATTATTTTTATAATTTGTTTCTACAATAATACCATCATACCCCAGAGTGTTTTTTAATAATCTATAACCATCTTCTAAAGTTATATTTGCACTATTTAATATAGATAATACTAAGTCAACATCATCTCCTCCATATTTATATTCTTCTTTAAATTGATTTATTATTTCGTTGTATTGTTTACTATTTTTTTGTATTTTTTCTCCGTCCCCATAATCAGTAAATAGCCCGCCATTTGTTTTGTCATTTACAGCTTCTAAAAATTTTATATAATCATTTTCTGTTATTGTTGTTTTTCCTATGCTTAATGGTTTTTGTATATCTACATAGGCTTCAATAAGATTCTTGCCATTACTATAAGATTTTGCAACATTTATGTCATCTGCTAAATAAAATCCTTTTCCGTTTGCAGTACCATTTTTGCCTAAATAATCATAATTGAATACTGTGAATTTTGTATCTGTTCCATGATATACTGTAAGCAAATTTCCATTTTCATCTCTAACTTTACTATTCTTAAAGTATTCTTGTTGTTGTTTAGATAAGCTTCTTCCAAGGTTATCTTTCTCAGTTTTTAAAGTTGTTGCAGATTTTTTTAAATATCTAATGTCATCACTTGGAGTTGGATTTGAATTATTTATATTCTTTATCTGATTAGAATAAAAAGCTACATAGGTATTACCAGAGTGTATTCCATCATAGCCATTTTTAATTAAGTATTCTCTTACTTTATAACCGTCAATAGTACCGTCTTTCTTGTATATATCAGCCTCAATATATGGATTAATATTTCTGATAGAATATGCTAAATCTCCGGTGCTAAAGTTTTTTAAATCTAATGGCTTTTTTATATTTAAGTAAACTTCATATATGTTGCCTTTTGTATGTGCATATTGTTCTGCATGTGTTTTTTCAGATGTAAAATAAAAACCATTACCTAACATGTTTCCATGATTGCCTGCTTTATCAATATCAAATGTATTAAACCAATGGTCTTTTGGTATTCCAACATTAGCTTCTGTTCCATGATACATAACCATAAGGTTACCATTATCATTACGGACTTTGCTATATTTAAAAAATTCTTGTTGTTCTCTAGTTAGTTTTCTACCAAGATTATCAACTTCGGTATTATTCTTTTTTAGGCTACGAATATCATTATTTGATGTATTTTGTTTAGTATTTTTTACTTTTAAATCTGATGTATTGAATATTTTTTGTTTTGTTATATCTTCATCATTTTTACTTAATGTATCTTCTTGATATATTTCAGTACCTTTTACAGAATATAATATTGAATCAGTAATAGTAGTTAATTTATTACTTGACTTATATACATCGTTATTTGTTGTTGCTATAAATGCTCTCGTTGCTCCATTTTGCTTTGAAATATTTTTTATATATCCATCAATTTGAGAACTTGACATATTAAAGAAATTATTTGGAATATCCAACAATATTCTAGGATATGATTGAGAATCAGTTAATATCAAAGTAGAATAATTAGGATTATTCTTTACATCATGCATTAATGTTGCTATTTGCTTATTAGAATTAATTTTTATATTTGCCCATGGCTCTTTGCTAATAAGCTTATCAATATCATCAGGCTTATAATTTTCAATAACCATTTCGTTGTTGGCAACTAATTTGGAAAGGGCTCCGTTTTCTCTTTCTATAGTGGCATAGGTACCAGAATTTACAATTACATGTCCTTTAAATCCAGGGATATTCTTTATAAATAGTTGGGTAGTATTTATATCTATCTGAGAAGCAACTGCTTTTCCACTTGGGTGCAGATGAACCATCTAATCACCATCAGCGATTA
>CAMGAZ010000126.1 GCA_946008205.1 uncultured Clostridium sp.
TATAATTAATATTTATTTTTTTTTTGTTTACATATTTATATTAATAATGCTTTAAATGTTTTATTTTGTCTTTGTTCATTACTTTATAATCAGTGTCTAATTTATATTTCTTATCTACCAATTTTACAGGGCGAATCATGGTGATATAAGTAGTGCCATTAGTTCCTTGCTCACCATCTTTAACAAATAATATATCACAAGGAAAATTATAAGTTTTCCCTTCAATAGTAATAATCTGCATGGTTAAAGTATTATTCTGACAGTAATTATAATATTTAGGTTTAATAGTATAATGCAAAACATTGTATCCATCAATATAAACATTCTCCATCATAGAATTTTTAAGTTGAGTAGCAGTAACTCCAATAACTGTGCCATAACCATCAAACCACTTAACTTTAAACGCGGTTCCAGCACCTTCGCGCCACGTTATCTTACCATCAATAGTTTTCTCTTTTTCTGATTCTTCTATTGCAATATCGCCATTTGCGTCATATCTATAAATTTTTTCGCCTTCAAAACTAACAGTTACATCAGTTTCTTCACCTACATTACTAACTTCATAATGACGAGTTACTAAGAATTTTTTATTTTTATCATATATCTTGCAATAGATAGTAAAACTAGGATACGTTAAAAACTCAGTAATATTAACTTTATTATAAGCCTTTAAAGTTTTATTTACTTCTCCATCTGCATTACTACCCATATTCACCGTAATATTTATAATATCATTTTCTTCTTTTTTTGCACTATAGCTGTCATCTAAATTTATATATGAACCATTTGGTAATTCTCTATACCAACTACCTTTATATTCTTGATTCTTAATATATAAATAATCTTTATCTTTCACAGTATCGCGCAAAAGCTCAATATCAGAATAGGTCGCTTCTGAATTATAAATAGTTACAATTCCTGTAAATGGACTTTGTTTTTTACCATATAAGATTAATACCTTATATCTTTGTTCTATTATAACATCATTTTTAGAAATTGTCAATACGTTTTTAGAAACTTTTGTTTCGTCATTTATCAATTCCCATCCACAACCTACTTGCGCGCTGTACAGTGGCGTTCCTACGAGCGCGTCTGGGTTCTCTTTATACCAATATACTTCGCAAGAGGAATCAGAAATAACATTTTCACCTTTGTATATAAGGCGCGGACTTGCTGTAATTTCTGAGACTTTTGTGTTCATATTATTGCCTTTTGGGGTATCAATCAAAACATAATATGTATCTTGGGTATAGTCCAAAATTTGAACATAATTTACTGAAATGTCTTTAACATATATATTCGGAGTGCTTATTTGTTGCTTTTCATTTTCTGTTGGATTACTAGGATTTGGTTTAGTCCAAATGTCTATCTCCATACCTTCTTGAAAAAAGGTAAAAGATTCAACACCTAAAAAACTATTTTTTGGAATCTGAAAAACAGCATATTGCGGGCTATAAGAAGATAGCTCATAAATATTTCCTGTAAAAGAAGTGGTATCTAGAATAAAATCTTTGGTAATATATTCTGGATCTGTTTCCTTTTCCTTATTTACATTTACCAGTCTTAAAGTTAATTTTAAGCCATAATTACCTTGAATGTGATTACCTAAAAAATTAGTCATAAAAGATGCTTTTATAATAAATTTATCAAATTCTTTATTATAAACCTTTAATAAAGTATCTGTACCAGTATGCTGCGCGCTCTCGGTATGCTCCCAAAATTTAGTTTCATTAGGTATGTTTCCAGATGAAAGTCCATCTACTTTAGGTAAAACTCCGTAAGTAGATTCCGCGAACCAAGAAGGCTCTATATCTATAATAGTATTACTTATTATATTGCGCTCTTGCTCAGTGGTATTCTTGTTATTAACTTTTCCTTCAATAATTTTCGTATTGGTAAAATCGCCTTCAGGCACTTTTACATAAACAGAATCTCCTTTGCTATATTTTGCCTTTAAATCCGTGGCAAAGGCTTGAAGAGTATTACCCTGGTATTTAACCGCATATTCTCCAGTGGTAGCATCTACAAGCTGAATTATTTCCATAATTACAGTCTTATCATATTTTAATTTAGAATCATTAGAATCTGCAATCTTAGACATGGCTTCTAAAAGTTTATCGAAACTTGTAATATGTGCCATATTTTCTCCTTTCTCTCCTTAGTATTAAGAGGGGAGTTAATCCCCTCTTATATTATACTAAACTCTTTTTATACTTGCAAATTGTGCTGCTTGGTTTGCCAAATCATTAAATGCTTCTTCTATTTCTGATGCAACAGAGACATTAGGGAATGAAGCATCTATGGTAATCATTTGCGGAATTTTTTCTGTAGAACTATTTACATTTGTAGTTAATCTATTCCAAGAACCTACTAAATCTACTAAATCATTTACAAGAGAAGAAGTAATTGATTGACTCATAGAACGGATTATATTAACTGCGTCCAAAATATTTTCCGTATCTGTTTTATTAAGTATTAATTCTTTCTCGTGTAAAAGCGCGAGCTTGCCCTCAGAACCCCAAGGTCCAGTGTAACCGCCGGAATCAAATGATGAAGGTTTTTTATAAGGGTTATCTTTAGTAATTTTATTCATAATTTCTACCCACCACTGTAAAGCACTACCCCCATTATTTACAGCGTCAAGCATATCTCGCGCAGCTTCGTAATAAGCAGAATCTGGATTGTTATAATATTTTGTCCATTTTTGTAACCGCTCATTGCTAATAAGACTTGATAAAGTATTAGCATCCATGCCTGCCATTTTACCTGCGCGCGCCTCTAAGAGTTGATTAGCTAGCTCCATGTCACCTTTGGCAACCGCGTTCATATATTGCTTAGATAAGTCACCAGTAAAACCAGTCACGTCACCTGTTGCGACATATGCATCGCCAGTTTTACCAAATGCAGCGCTTGCAGCAGCCGCGTATTCTTTAATCTTTTGAATACTAGTGTCTAATGAAGCATTAAATTCTGCTAAAGAAGTTTTGGTTGAAGCAACCATTGAAGTAACACTGCTATTAATATTTGTATTAGCAGTATTAAAAACATCAGCTAATTTATCTACTTCAATACCTACAGACCCTAAAATATCTGTAACTGCAT
This sequence comes from uncultured Clostridium sp., assembly GCA_946008205.1. Classification (GTDB taxonomy): domain Bacteria; phylum Bacillota; class Clostridia; order TANB77; family CAG-508; genus CAG-245. The sequence continues at coordinate 3,103 of CAMGAZ010000126.1, forward strand.
CTGCTTGATCTTGCGCATTTTGAGTTGCATCCGTAGAAATATCTTTAATAAACTCATTTGATTTTTCATAAATATCTACCAATTCATTCATAGAAGTGGCTTTTTGTAAACTACTATCTTTAAAGGTTAAAGTAGAATTTTCATATACTTTATTCAGTTCATCATAAATATATTTAATCTTATCTGCATAAATTCTATCTAATTCTTTCTTTTGCTCATTAAATTCTGTTTGAGTTATTATACCAGCTTGATATTTCTCTTGAAGTTCTTGCACTCTCTCTTCATATTGTTGTAAAACATCAAACCAAGAAGCTGCAATTTTTTCTGCATAGTCTTTAGATATGTCGTAAAGATTTTTCTGCTTATCTTCTACGTTTTGTTCAGCATTTGAAATAGCATCTGCGTCTGCGGTATATACATAACTATAGTTACCAGATGCGTCACGTCTTAAGCGCATAGTGGTTTTATTATTTTGAGCTTCTTCTAATGCTATTTGCGCAAGAGTGAGTTGATACTTAGCATTTAGTAAATCTACATCGTATTGACTTAATTTAACACCTTTCTCTTGTTTCTTGGTAACTTCATCTGCCAGTTCTGCCAGTTCTTTCGCGCCAGTAATATTATTCTTGTCAGCGATAGAGTTGTTTATTTGGCGCATTAATTTACCTAATTCATAAGTTTTTTCTGTATTATCTAAATATTCTTCTGAAAGGTCTTGATACTCTTCATAATAATCCTTGTCCACCCCTAAATCGCCGATTTAAAAAAAATTCACCCCAGCTTTCTCCAAAGCATCTCCAAGCGCCTCTACTGCTGCGTTCATGATATTAGAGATGGAATCTTGAAGTGCGCTTGTAAGCTCTGCACCTAATGAAGTATACTGTTCTTCAGCTTCTTTTATCTTATCGTCCCACTGCTTTAAGACCGCTTCGTCAGCTCCTTGACCGGCAAGCTCCTCCCGCGCGTTTTTCAGTTTTTGAACAATATCTTTTTGCGCGTCTACTTGTCCTTTTAATAATTCTACATTTTGCTTGTTTGTCTGTTGTATTGAATATTGTAAAGCTTTAAAAGTTTCATTTTCAGTATATTTTTGTCCAGAAAGATTAATAATATCTTTCATATTACTTAGAATATCACCAAAACTACTTAATCTATTTTTTGTACTGCCTAATCTATCATCTAAATCATCAAATATTTTTTGAATATCATTACCAATATCATCAACTTTATTTTCTATATCTGTTACAAGTGAATCTATGTTTTTCCTAGCTTCATTAATTGCATCTTGTAGATTCTTGTTCATACCATCTGTAGCTGCTTCTATATTTAATTGTCTAAGGTAATGGCGCTGATACTCAAGTTTATTGAGCATTTCACCTAATTCATCCTCTTGTGCATCTACAAGTAATGATACATTAAGCTTATAATGGTCTAAATGTGAAAGTCTTGAAGATATATGGTCAAGTGCAACATCCGCTTTATCAGTATTTACGTCTAATTCAAATTGAAAACTATCAAGTTTATTGTCTATTAATGTGTTTTTTAATTCTTCTCTTGCTTGCTTAATATCTGTTAAAGTATCGTGGTTCTCCTGCCATTTTTCTACTTTCTTTTTTTCAGCTTCCCATTCTTCTTTAATCTTACTTGCAACATCATCATTACCGGCTTTATTTAATCTCATTTGGTAATTAGCCATACGATTTTTCATAAAAGCTTCGTAATTAGTCATATTACCCCAAGAATCAAATTTTGCGCCCAGTTTACCAAGATTTTCTTTCTGCTTTATAACATCTTCTTTAAGGACTTTTATATAGTTATTATATACTCTAATTCTTGCTTCGATATTAGCGTTCATTGCCGCAGTATCATCATAGTATTTTTTTGGTTCATAAGCACGGTCGCGCGCAGCAGCTAATTTATCATATGCTTTGCCTAAATCTTCTATTGATTTTTTATAATAATAATATTTATCAAATTCGTCATCTAACTTATCTGGCTCATATTTATTGCCAGAACCTCCTCCGCCACCTTTACCTCCTTTGGAC
>CAMGAZ010000127.1 GCA_946008205.1 uncultured Clostridium sp.
TTTATAAATATTTTCATACTCATTTTTATATATATATTCATCAGATTCTAGAAATGAAATATATTCTCCATCAGCATATTTCACGCCAAAATTTCTTGCATCAGATAATCCACCATTTTCCTTTTCTAGGTATAAAATTTCATCTGGATATTTTGAAGTATATTCTTTGGCAATGTTTCCTGAATTATCTGTTGAGCCGTCATTTACTAGTATGATTTGTATCTGTATTTTATCAGAATTCTGTTTTATTAAAGAACTAATACATTTTTCTAATTGTTTTTCCACATTAAATATTGGTACAATTATACTTACTTTCACTGGCATTTTCTCCTACAATATTTTTTCTAATTTTGCTAAAATTTCTTTGTTATAGTCTTCTGGGTTAAACTGATTACTTATTTCAAATCCGTTTTCTATAAATTTTTTCATTGTTTCGCATATTGATTCTGGGCTTTTTTCCGTTATTATTGCATATCTCTCTTTTTTTATTGCTTCCACTCCAGATACATCTGTTGTTATAATTGGCTTGTTTAGTACCATACTCTCTACAAAAACTACTGGATATCCTTCATAGTCGGAGCTAAGAATTGTACAATCAGACATTTTTAGATATGGATATGGATTTTTCTTTCTTCCTAAAAATATGATTTCTTTTTCCATATTATATTTCTTAACTACTTCTTTATATTTTTTTGTATCTTCTCCATCTCCGATAAATAAAATTCTAAATTTCCTATCTGTTTTTTCTTTCAAAAGCTTTGCAGCTTCAATTATTCTCGATAACTTTTTCTGTTTTTCTTCATGTCTGCCAATATTAATAAATGTAGTTGTATTTTCTTCATTTTGAATCTCATTTTGTTGTTCCTTGGACTTCTCTAAGATTTTATTATAATCTATTAAGTTGTTTATATATATTGTTCTAGGCTCTTCCTCTGGAAAAACTTCTAAAAACGTTTCTTTACTTTTTTGTGAGACAGTTATGATATTTTTGAATTCTTTATAATGTTTTTCTTCAAAAAATGATTTTACTTTATTCTTATCTCCATTAAAAAATGCTAAATAATCTAAATGACACCATAGCGCTGAATTCTTTGAAGTTGCTCTCGCCACAAAAGCTCCCGGATTAGAATATGTAGCATATGAGCACGAAAAATCGTATTTATCTTTATATTTACGTTTAAATCTTATTTGTTTCAATAAGTTTATAATTTTTCTCACAAAAACTATTTTATTACTATTTGGAGAATATTCAATAATTTTTATACTTTTATCTAAAACATCAAGAAATAATCCTTGTTTCTTTTCTAACACAAGGGTTATTTCATATTTTTTGTCATTATTTTCTTTCTGACTTGCTAAATAATTTAAAAGTGTAACAAGTGCTGTTTCTATTCCACCAACATCTAGCGTTACAGCAGAAAAAAGTAATTTTTTCATACCTTCTCCTTAATTATAATTATTGTATTTTTATGTCATGTTTATTGAATGTACATTCAATTTTTTAAATTTTATTTAATTATCTCTACGTTATATCCTATGAATAGACCTGTTTCTATTACTCCAGTTATATTTTTTAATCTTCTTTCTAGAGTTTCATCAATATTATTAAATTTTGTATCCAATATAAAATTTCCGTTTTCTGTTATAACTGGACCATCTTTTTTTAGCGCTAACCTTAGTTCAACACTTTGTGCTCCTTGTCTATACAATTCTTCTTTTACAACATTAATTGCTTTTGGATTGCATTCCACCGGTATCGGGAAATTTGTTCCTAACTTATTTACTATTTTAGGTTCATCTACTAAAATATAAGTCTAATTAGATGCTTTTATGTTTAATTTTTCATTAAACATAGCAGCTCCTCTTCCTTTTATTAACCAGTTATCATGGTCAACTTCATCAGCACCATCAAAACACCAATCTGGTTTCTTTTCTTCTAGAGTGGCAGTAGGAATTCCTAAATAGGTGCATAGCATTTTTATTTCATATGATGTTGGTATAGCTGTTATATGCAAATTTTCACTTTGTACTTTTTTAGCAATTTCGATAGCTGTTAAATACGAAGTTGAACCTGAGCCAAATCCTATAACATCTCCATCTTGGACTTTCTCCGCTATTCTTTGAGCAATTTGCTCTTTAGCTTCTCTATTTTTTATTTCTTCTTTCCACATTGGTTTTTGTAAAATCTCTCTATTCCACTCCATCTTTTGCCTCCATTATTTTACTATTTTAAAGAAACTTCCTTTTCCGATTTGTACTACAAAATCTTCTTCAAAATTATTTAATGATTGATAATTTGTAATCTTCTCTCCATCAATCTTTATTCCACCTTGTTCAAATAATCTCTTTAATTCTGCTTTTGAAGCGCATTTTTTTGTTTTTAACAATGTATCTAGTATATTGTTTTCAAATTTTATTTCTTCTATATCCTCTGGAGCTTCTTGTTTTTGGAAAGCTGTCTTAAAATGCTCTTCTGCTGTGTTTGCCTCTTCTTCACTATGGTATAATCTTGTAATTTCTTTTGCAAGTTCCATCTTTATGTCTCTTGGATTTTCTCCATTATTTAATCTTTCTTCAACTTTTGCAACATCATCTGGATGAACATCTGTACATAAGTTATAATATTTTATTATCATATTGTCTGGAATTTTCATTACCTTTTCGTACATTGTGTTAGCATCTTCATTTATACCAATATAATTTCCTAAGCTCTTGCTCATTTTTTCTACGCCATCAGTTCCTTCTAGTAATGGCATAAATAGTGTAATTTGAGAATCTTGGCCATAGTCTTTTTGCATATTTCTTCCCATTAATACATTAAATGTTTGGTCTGTTCCCCCCATTTCTAAATCTGCTTGAATTGCAACAGAATCATAAGCTTGCATTAGTGGATAGAAGAATTCATGTACTGATATAGGTTGATTATTTTTATATCTCTTTTGGAAGTCATCTCTTTCTAATATTCTTGCAACAGTACATTTTGAGCATAAGCCTATAACATCTCTAAAATCCATTTTTCCAAGCCACTCACTATTATATCTTACTGTTGTTTTATTTGGATCCAATATTTTAAATATTTGCTTTTGATATGTTTTTGCATTTTCCTCTACTTGCTCTTTTGTCAACTGCTTTCTAGTTTTAGATTTTCCAGTTGGATCTCCTATCATTCCCGTAAAATCACCTATTATTATAATTACTTCATTCCCTAAATCTTGTAATTGTTTCATCTTTCTTAGAACAACAGCATGTCCCAAATGAATATCTGGAGCTGATGGATCTAAGCCCAATTTTATTCTTAATGGTCTATGTTCTGCATCCACTTTTTTTAATTTCTCTTTTATTTCTTCTATATCTGTATGGTCTGCTGCTCCTTTAAGCATTACTTTAATTGTATTTTCTATATCCATTAAAATCTCTCCTTACTTGTAATCTTTGTTATATTATATCCGCAAAATTTTATTATTTCAATAGTTTTATTATATTAATCAAAATACTGACTTTCTCCCTGTAATCCTTCAAAATCAATCTGTCTTAATATTTCGTATGCAATGATACATACCGAATTTGATAGATTTAATGACCTTAGTACTGGTCTCATTGGAATTCTAATTGTTTTATCTATGTATTTTTGTAATAAATCTTCTGGTAATCCTTTAGTTTCTTTACCAAATAACACAAAAACATCTTCATTTTTAAATTTACTATAATCTACGTCTGTATAACAGTGCTTAGCTTTAGTAGTAGCAAAAAACATATTATTAGCCTCTGGCTTATACTTATCTAGAAAATCTTGTAATGATTTATGCTCTTCTATCTCGAGCTTATCCCAATAATCTAGTCCTGCTCTTTTTAAATGTTTGTCATCAATGCTAAATCCAAGTGGGTATACCAAATGTAATTTAGCTCCTGTTATAGCACATGTTCTTGCTATATTTCCTGTATTTTGTGGTATCTCTGGTTCTACCATTACTATATGTAAATTCATTTTTTGCCTCCATTTTACATTACATCTAATATTGCTTTTGGTACATATCTAGATACATCTTTTCCATTGACAAATAGTTCTCTTACAGTACTTGAGCTTATGCCACCTAAGGTTCCAGCTCTAACATATATAGTATCTAAACCTGATATTTCTTCATTAATTTCTGCGATGTTTTCTTCATAATAATAGTCCATATCATCTCTTATTCCTCTTATTAGAAAATTGCAATTATTATCTTTTGCCGCATCAACAGATAAACCTTCATAAGTAATTACTTCTACATTAAAAATATTTTCATCTTTTAAAGATTGTTCTATTGCTTTTTTCATTATCTCTTTATCATAAGTTCTTTCCTTTTGAGAGTTGATACCAATTCCTATTATTAATTTATCAAATAATTTAGCTGCTGTTTTTACAACATGCATGTGTCCCATAGTAAAAGGATCAAAACTACCTGCATAAAATCCTATATTCACTATTTTGCCTCCTTTAAATATTTAATTATTTGATTTAAAGCTTTTTCTCTATGAGTAGCTCCAAGCTCTTCATCAGTTAGTTCATTCATAGTTTTATTAAATCCGTTTGGAATAAATATTGGTCCATAAGTAAGTTTTCCAAGAGGTCCTGGCGTTTTTACTATTTTACCTAGTGTTTCTCCTCGAGCCACTTTGATAGTTCCATCCGGCATCATTAATGTAAGTACACATACAAATTTTGCTGTTCTATCTTCATCTTTTACATCCTTCATCTTATTAAGTACTTTTGTTATACTTTCTATCTGTGGAGCATGGTCTCCTGCATATCTAGCACTATAAACTCCTGGTTCTCCATTAAGTGCATCAATGCACAAACCTGCATCATCTGTCATGATTATTTCATGAATATTGTTCTTGTCGCAAAAGGACTTTATTGCTTTTGCTTTTATTAATGAATTTTCCTCAAAAGTTTTTCCATCCTCAACAATTTCCTCGTCAAAGCCAATGTCTATTAAAGATACTATTTCTATGTTTTCTTTTTTATACTCAAGATATTCTTTTACCTGTTCTATCTTTCCCTTATTAGAAGTTCCATAAATAATTTTCATATTATCTCCTTTTCATCTTTTTTATTTTATTTTTTTCCCTTTTTCCAACTCTATTTGATTCAATAATTTTTT
>CAMGAZ010000128.1 GCA_946008205.1 uncultured Clostridium sp.
AGTATTGTTATTAAACTCTTGTATATTTTTTATTAAATATTCTTTCTTTAGTTCTGTATTGCTTTTTTCATAGTCGTTCGATGCATTTACTGCATCTTCAATCCACTTGCTGTCTTTCATTTTATCTCTCTTCCTCTTCTCTGTCTTCACATGCGCAATATAAAGTGTTTATGTGTTTCATAATCTTGCTCTCTTCTAGCATTCCATCATCTGTATTATGTTCTTTACAAAAATATTCTTTGTAGTACTCATTTGCTAATTTCCTGTCTTTTTTCCTACCAGCTATTACAGCTTCTCTTGCACTAGGAAATTCTTTTTTATTTCCACTGTAAATTTTTACCGGTTTTTCTGGTGCCTCTCCTCTCATGTATACTTCAACTAAACTTATATCATCAGATTTTTCAAGCTTTTCAATAGTGCCTAGCATTTCGTCGCTATAAGCTTTATAAAAAGTTTCTAGCGATACTAACCTTCCCCATCCTTTTTTCTGGACTTGATATTCGTATCTTTCAACTATTGACATTAAGCAATTAAGTTCATTTACGGCCATAGCTCTATCTACTATTTTATAGGCTTTTTTCTTCATTGCTGATATCATTCGTTCGAATATCTTAATTTTTCTTCCTTCATATAGAACATTATATTTTCCTTCTATTGCCTCATCAATTAAAGCATCTGTCCAAACCTTACTTGCTTCATTTGTAACTTTTATATAATGTTCAGGATACTTTTTAGATATTTCATCAGCGTTTGGATAGAACGGCTTTAGTTCATCATTATTTATTACTATTATGTTATTATTAGTAAATTGATTAACAGCATAACCATTTAACCCAGTTTTTCCAGAACCTGATGGTCCAATGTCAAAAATCGCTACTGGATTTTCCTCTGGCGTTTTCCCATATAACATTGTTTTTATTATATTATTTTTAGTTTTTATAAGTTCTTCTTCAGTAATGCCATATGCCTTACTTATTTCTTCAAAATTCATTTATAATGCTCCTATTTACCTATTTATATTTCTTTGTAGTCCTTTTTGATTTCTTCACCATATTCTGTTATTATCTTTTCTATTATGTTTTTATTGCCTTTATACATTTCTTCTCTTTCATATAAAAGTTGTTGCATTTCTACATCTTCTATTTTGTGACCTTCTCTTGAGCATTTAGCTATTTTAGCTGCTAATATTTCAACTGCAACTTCTAATTTAGTGTTTAAATTAATATTCTCCATAATTTATCTCCAATTTTTCTTATGTATGCTATTATACCAGCAAATCCACATTTTTGCAACAATGTATATCAGATAGTTCTTGAAATCTGTACAAAAATATGTTATTCTATACATAGTTTTGATTGTGAGGTATATTATATGGATAATGAAGAAAAAAAAGATATTGAAATAGTTTCTGGCGATGGAACTAATTTAAACATCTCTCCGGTTTATGATAATCTTGATATTGCAAAACCCGATGAAGATACAAATGCTAAGAAGAATGTTGTAATACCTGATGTAAAAAAATAAGGATCATAATATTAATTATGGTCTTTATTTTTTCATAATACATAAAACTTGCAATTTGGGTTGAAAATCACAACACTTTATTTAATTCCTTCTACACATCTTATAAGGGACCAAAGTCAACATTGGATACAACAGAATTATCTAGGGAAGGAGTTATAAGTTCTTCTTTAGATATTATATATGATAGATTTCCCAAATTAAAACCTACTCCTCACCAAGATGCAGGAGATATTGAAAAATAAAAGTATCGTGAATATAAGTCACGATACTTTTATTTTTTATATTTTTTTATTTTATCTAGCATATCAGGAATATCTGTAATAATATTATCATCTTTTCCTCTTCCAATAATCACTCCCGGAGTAGTTATTGGTCCATGGAAATCACTGCCTGCGGTTATTAACATATTATTCTTATTAGCAATTTCTTTTAATTTAATTATATCTTCCTTTGTATGAATGTTGTTATAACATTCTATTCCGTCAAGTCCATATGCTTTTAATTCTTTTATCTTTTCATCTAATTCATCATCATTTAACTTTAAAGTTACTGGATGTGCAATTACTGCGATTCCTCCTGCATTTTTGATTAATTCAATAGCTTGTTTAGGCGTAATTGATTGTCTTTTAATATTCTTCATTGGAGGAACATTAAAATAATTCGTATATGCCTCTTCAATATCATTTATATATCCATTATCATATAGAGCTCTTGCAAAGTGTGGTTTTGCTATTATTCTACCAATTGCATATTTTTTTACTTGGTCCAAAGTAATGTTTACATTTTGCTTATGAAATTCCTCTATAAATTCCATATTACGGTCTTCTCTATCTTTTCGCAAAGTCTCCATTGCTTGCATAAAGTCTTTATCTTTATAATCCATATAATAACCTAATATATGCATTTTTCCCTTTTCGACTTTAGCATTTAATTCTATTGCAGGTATTACCTCAACTCCTATTTTTTTACCTTCTTCAATGGCTTCTTCTAATCCTGCAACAGTGTCATGGTCTGCTATGGCAATTGTCTCTACATTATTCTCTTTCGCCATTTTTATAACATCTTTTGGATTATACTCTCCATCAGATGCAGTTGTATGTACATGTAAATCTATCATACTTTTTTCCTACCTCAAAATAATTTCTTTGCTATATTCTATAGCTTTTTCTAATTCTCCTGGTCCCTTCATTCTATGGTCAGCACCAGGTATTATAAATAGTTTTATATTTTGTTTATGCTCTTTTATAAATTCTTTAGTGTCTGCTATTGGAGCAATATCATCTTGATCTCCTTGTATAATATACATATTTTGAATCTCTTTATTCTCGAATATTTTAAATATATCATTTTCCTCTAGTTCTTCTAGGAAACTGTATGGTACTAGCATTTCTCTTTCAAAACCAAGCTTTGTATATCCTCTCTTTTTATATTCGTCTAAATTTTCTCGCAATAATGTATTTTTATATATTTCTCCCATTCTGATGGCTGGAGAACGTAATATTATGTTTTTATATTTTTTATTATTTCTTGCAATATTTATTAATGTTATATACGCTCCAAAACTTGTTGCAAAAATACTTACTGGAATATTTCCATATGTATCTATTACAAATTTTTCTATATCATTTATGTCTTGTATACAATTATCAATAGTTAATTTATCTGCATTAACTTCACTTTTGCCATGTCCTGGAAAATCAAAGCAAATTACACCAACGTGATTTTTCATCATTTCATTTGCTAATGCCTCGATTGCTGAGCTTTCCTTATCTCCTGCAAAGCCATGGCATGCTATTATTATTTCTTTCATTTCTCCTGCTGGTATATATATCTTTGTATCTATTTTATAAGATTTACCATTAACCTCTATCAATTTTATTTGATTCTTGTTCTCCATTAACATTTTCCCTTTCCCCTTTAATAATTTCTATCAATTCTCCAATATTTTTAGTTCCATATACTCTTGGAATTGATTCGTGGCTTAAATATTCTTCAGCTTCCATTCCTAGTCCTGTATCTCCAACAACATCATTTGTAAATATTGGATCTGGTATAGCATATATCATATTTGATTTATATCTTTCATAATCCATTCCTTTTCTCTCACAATTTGCTTGTCTTTCAGGATCTAAGATTGCATAATGTGTTTCTCCATCTTTTTCATACTCTGCAGCAACAACATAATGCAATAATCTTTTATTACTTCCTGGTAACTTAGATAATTTGGTAGTATTCTATCATAGTTATTACTTTTTTTCAACAGTTTTATGTTAACATTATTGTGTAAGAAAAAAGTGCTTTACTTTCGTAAAACACTTCTTTCTTATCTTAAAGGAATTTATTTATGTTCAATTTATCTATTTATATAGCCTCTTTATTTTCTTCTTCAACAGGTTGCTCATCTTTTTTATCATCATCTTCTTGATTTATTACTTCTAAGCTTCCTACTGAAACCTCATATGCAACTTTTGTTTCAACTGTTCCATCTTCATATTTTTTCTCATATTGTCTTGATTGAACTCTACCAACAACCTTTACTTCTGTTCCCACTTCCATGTTCTCACAGAATCTAGCTGTTCTTCCCCATGCTATACATGGTATGTAATCTGATTTACTATATGCTCTATTTACTGCTAATAATATATCTGCTATCTCTCTACCAAATGGTGTTTGTCTATAAATTGGTTTTTTGCATATATAACCAATTAATGTAACTTCATTTGATATGAAGTCTTTTCTTGCTTCAACTTCATTCTCTTGATCTTCTAATAGTTTTACATTCTTAGCAAATACTGTTAATACTAACTTATTTTTTCCTTCTCCATAACTATTGTAAGATCTAAATTGACCTTCAACTGTTATCTTTGTTCCAACTGGTAAATCTCCATCTACCATTAATCTTTCTGATATTGTGATTGGTATAATATCAGAATTTCCACTTAAACGTGGTACACTTAAGTCAAATATATAGAATTTCTCTCCATATATCTCATGACTAAATTTTTTCTCGCTAGTTACTTTCCCCACTAATATAATGTGGTTATTCTCTGAATAAACTGTATCCAACTTTAATTTCCTCCTCTTACTTTTTTAAAGTATTTGTATTTTTAAATGTTTATCTAACCTACAATACCTATTATACTACCATTTTTTGGTTTTGTCTACATAAAATGTTAATTTTTTTTATTTTTTATAAAAAAGTGACTTTCTAACCCGCATATAAGCTAGTTAATGCAATAATTATCATAATATTATATACATTAATATCCGGTTTTACGTTTACTTTTATTTCTTGTGGTTCTATTTTTCTATTGTAAATGCTTGTTATAGTATGCTGTATACATATAAGTATTTGATCATCTTCAACACTTGACACAGTAATATCACTTTGAGAACTATATCCATATGAAATTATATTTGTTCTCATATTTCCTTCTATGTTCGAATTTAAATCTAAATTTAATATAACATTTTTTGAATTTTCCAAAATTTTTCTTCTTATCTCACTATTATCTATATTTCTATTTAATACACTTGAAACTGCCTCTTGTAATGTCATATTTT
>CAMGAZ010000129.1 GCA_946008205.1 uncultured Clostridium sp.
TTCTTTCTGTAATTGGATATTCAGTTCTGCACACTAAGACATCTGGTTTTATGCCTAAAGATTGTAGCTCCTTTACGGAGTGTTGTGTTGGTTTTGACTTTAATTCATTTGAGCCAGATATATAAGGTAACAAAGTTACATGTATATAAACTACATCTTCTGGTTCATTTTCTAAACCTACTTGTCTAATAGCTTCCAAAAAAGGTAAACTCTCTATATCTCCAACTGTTCCACCTATTTCTGTTATTACTATCTCTGCTCCAGTTTTTCTCAAAGCATATACTTTATCCTTTATTTCATTCGTTATATGAGGAATAACTTGTACTGTTTTGCCTAAGTAGTCCCCTTTTCTTTCTTTTTCAATTACTTGACTATATATTCTGCCAGTTGTTATGCTTGAATTTTTTGTTAAATTCTCATCTGTAAATCTTTCATAATGTCCTAAGTCTAAATCAGTTTCTGCACCATCATCTGTAACAAAAACCTCTCCATGTTCATAGGGACTCATTGTTCCTGGATCAACATTTATATATGGGTCAAATTTTTGGTTTGCAACCTTATAACCTCTATTTTTTAATAACCTTCCTAAAGATGCTGCCGTTATTCCTTTTCCTAGTCCTGATACAACTCCTCCTGTTACGAATACATACTTTGTGTTCATTTTTTACCTCCTTTTATAGCTCCTTTTTTATTATAAAAACAAAAGAAAATAGGCTAAACCCCCAAAAAAGGTGTTTTTTTTTTAGCCTATTTTTTGTTTCTCATTAACTAATAATTATTTTAACAAATATATATTATTTTTGCAATAGTTTTTATTTATTCCATTCAAAACTATCTACAACATCTTTTGCATCTTCTTCTAACTCATCTAAAACATCATCGTCAGCAGTGTACGAAATCGCTGTTATACAAGCTATTTTACCATCTTTATATATATAATAATCAAACTCTACTCCAGTGTCATAGCTCGTCGTTAATTCCAACGCATCATATCCTTTAGAAGTAGTAAACAAACTAACACTATATTGTGTTCCTAAATACTCATTAATATATTGCTCTAATATCGATTTTAGCTCGCTTATAGAATTATAGGTTCCTGATGATTCTTTTTCATAAGCAATTCCGATAGTTGAAGGGTACGCGTAAATGCTATCTTCTTCAGATTCTTCACCTAAGTAGTTGTAATATACCCATCCAGTTTCCTCTGTATAATCTTCAAGTAAATTCCACGATGTGTCTATTTTAAAACTTACATCGTCATTATATACTTTCTTTACCTCGCTATTCTTTATCAATCCAAAAGAGAATAAGATAGCTACCGCTAACAAAACAACTGCACATATTATAGCTATAATCTTCGCCATAGAATAATGTATTTTTATATTATTTTCATCATCCGTACTATAGTAATATTTGCCTTTATACTTCTTTACTATTCCTAACTGTCTTAAGTAATTAAAGTAGTCATTAAAATTTGTTTCTTTAATATCCGCTAATAATTCCTCTTTTGTAATTGTCTTCTCTTTTTGTGTTGAGCCATATTTTTCAAAAACTGGTTTTAATATCGTTATTGCTTTTTCTTTAAAATCTTGTTTTTCTTTATTGTCTGATGAAAATAGATTTATATTTGATATATTTAGTAGTAATTTTTTCTTTGTTATACTTCCAACAACATAAGCTCCCAATACTCCAAATACTAGTGATAATAAGTAATCTTCTAACAAATTAATTACTATATTTCTGTTAGCATATATGGCATTTATTTCTTCAAAATTAATAGGTAGCCTAAATTTTATTAATAAAGTAGCTGGAAGAAATGCAAATATCATGATTGAAACCACAAAAATCGTTAATATCATCAGTATTATTGGTAATTTATTATCTATTTTCCCTTTAAGCCACTTGTAACCATAAAATTCCAAAAATGGAACTACTATTGTTATTGCCAGCAAAAATATAAATTCGCTATTTGCATACCCAAAAGCTAATGGAATTGTAGCAATTATGCCTCCTACTATCGCTCCTATTATTCCTAAAAAATAGCTTTCTTTTTTCTTGACTTCGTTTTCCATAATTTTTTCCTTTCTCTTCGTTTATACATAATACTATAGCATAAGTGAAAAGAAAATTTCAATAATTAAGAAAAATTTTTTATAAAACTCATCCCAACACTCTATAATAAATATACCATATAGTCAACGCACTATATGGTATAACACAATTAATTTGACAAGCCTTATTCTTAAGTCGATAATAACTATTGTTTCTTTATCTTTGGCTTTGCTATTAGTGAAGCTAAGTAGCCAAAGAATATTGCAGCTGCAATTCCTCCTGCACTTGCTTTTACTCCTCCGATAAATGCTCCTAACAATCCCATTTCTTTTACTGATTCTATTGCACCCTTTGCAAGATTGGCTCCAAAACCTGTAAGCGGTACTGTCGCGCCTGCTCCTGCAAAGTCTATCAAATGTTTATATATGCCTAATCCTCCAAGTATAGCCCCAACAGTAACAAAAGTTACTAATATCCTAGCTGGCGTTAATTTTGTCTTATCTAATAATATTTGACCAATTATACAAATTGCTCCTCCTGTTACAAAACATCGCAACAATTGCATCCAATCAATACTTTGTATAAATTCCATAATACACTTTCCTTCCTTATTATATTTCTATAGATATAGCATGAGCTATTCCTGGAATAGATTCTCCCTGTTGCATACTTGTAGAATTCATAAGGGCTCCTGTTGCCATTAATAATAATCTTTTTATTTTCTTCTCCTTTAGTTGCTTGAAGAAATATCCTGAAAATACTGTTGCAATACATGCACAACCACTACCACCAGAATGCGTATCTTGCTTTTCTTTGTCAAACATTAAAACTCCACAATCATTGTAATTTGCATTTATGTTGTACCCTTTACTTTGAGCCATTTCTGCTAGAATTTCTTTTCCTATATATCCTAAATCTCCTGTTATGATTGCATCATAATAGCTTGGCTTTCTTCCTGTATCTTGGAAATGTGTAATTAACGTATCTAGTGCAGCTGGTGCCATTGCGGCTCCCATGTTATTTGCATCCTTTATTCCCATATCGACTATTTTCCCTGGCGTAATATTCGTTATATGTGGTCCATCTCCTGTTGCTGATAAAATAGCAACCCCTGCACCTGTTACAGTCCACTGTGCTGTCGGTGGTCTTTGTGTTCCTAGCTCTAAAGGAAATCTGAATTGTTTTTCTGCACTACAGAAGTGGCTTGATGTAGCACATACTACATTACTAGCTGCTCCACCATCTATAAAAACTGAACCCAAACACATGCTTTCTACAAAAGTAGAGCATGCTCCAAATACTCCAAAAAATGGTATATTGGCATCTCTTAATCCAAAATCAGATGATATACACTGGTTTAATAAATCTCCAGCAAAACAATAGTCTATATCTGTGTTAGCTAAAGTAGATTTAGCAATAGCCATATTCACTGTTTCTTTTATTATTTTGCTTTCTGCTTTCTCCCAAGACTTTTCTCCCCAAAACTCATCTTCTAAACATTTATCAAAATATCCTGCCAAAGGTCCATCCGCTTCTTTTGGTCCAACAATTGAAGCCGTTTGCAATATGGTTGGCGGATTATCAAAACATATAGTTTGTTTACCTATTTTATACATAATTTTATATCCTTTCTGTCCCCGTTGGGCAATTAAGCGAAAATCGTTGCTATTATTCCTATTATTACAGAAGCTGAAATTCCAAATACTAATACTGGACCTGCAACAGTAAACATTTTTCCTCCAACTCCCATAACATAACCTTCAGATTTGTATTCTATCGCTGGAGATACTATTGAATTTGCAAAACCTGTTATTGGTACTAATGAGCCAGCGCCTGCAAATTTTCCTATCCTATTAAATACATTTAAGGCTGTTAATATAGCCGATATTGCTATTAGTGAAATAGACACCACCGTTGATGCTGAGGTATTATCCATTCCCTTGTACATACAAAAGTCCATTATAATTTGTCCAATTGAGCATATTAGACCACCAACCCAGAAAGCATTAAAACAATCCTTTAGTATTGGTGAATTGGGTGATTTTTTATTTACATATTCGTTGTACTCTTTTTGAGTATTAACCTTTTCCATAAAATTACCTCCTTACTCTCTATCTCTATCAATCATAAAAGTTAAATCCACATCAACATAATACTCAGTAATCTTCTTCCCATTAATTTTTGCTTTTTGATTAATAATTGTTACGCCTGTTAAGTAATCTATAGTTTTAGAAGCTTCTGCAATAGTTTGTAAAATTGCATCCTTCCAAGAAACAGTCGATGTTCCTGTTATCATTAAATGTTTTTCCATTCTACTTTCATCCTTTCAATTTTTTAGTTAAATTAAATTTAATCTCTGATAAAAATAGCTTTTCCTTTTTTTGCGAAATTATGCAAAATATCAATTATTTCTGCTAAGAATATTGTATAAGATTAAACAATTTTATATATTCAAACATATAGTTCTAACTCAAACAGTTCTCATTTACTAGATTGTTTTATCTTTTAAATTTATTTATTCTTTTATAATATCTTTCACAATCTCACTTGCTATAACTAATCCGCAAACAGAAGGTACAAAACTTATGCTTGCAGTAGTTCTCTTGTTTTCTTCGCTATTATCAAATCTTGTTGGATTTTCTTTTGAATATACAACTTTTGTATGATATATTCCACTTTCTTTCAACTTTTTTCTTATTACTTTTGCAAGTGGGCATACTGATGTTTTACTAATATCTGCAACTTCTATCATCGTAGGATTTAATTTATTTCCCATTCCCATTGCAGAAATTATTTTTATTCCTTTATCCTGAGCTTGTTTTATTAAGGAAAGTTTTGACGATACTGAGTCTATTGCATCAACTATGTATGTATAATCCTGTTTTATTAACTCATCCGCGTTCTCTTCACTATAAAATTTTTTATAGATTTCAACTTTAGCACTTGGATTTATTTTTAGAATTCTTTCTTTTTCCACTTCCACTTTATCTTTTCCAACAGT
>CAMGAZ010000130.1 GCA_946008205.1 uncultured Clostridium sp.
AAAATTATAGAAACAATAAATTGAACAGCTTGTGCTCCACAACGTTCTGCAAATCTCCATATAAAACCGCCTATGGTTTTTTTCTTTAATGAGTTTTCTTCCATTTTCATCCTCGCTTCTAGTAAATATCAATCATTTCTATTTACTTATTTGCCAATTATTAATTTTTTTATAAATATCAATTTTTCTTTCCAACCTATATTCTTTGCAAATATAACTTTAAAAAAGTGTCTTCTTGCAAAGGTTCTCATTTTTACAAAATCCTCATCTTGCACATTTAAAAAAGTATCAACTAAAATTCTAACCCTTCCAAAATACGAATTAACCTCTAATCCCATATTCTGTTCAGCAACTTCATAAGTTTTTAGAAGTGCATAATACAATTTTAAATACTTTTTACTATCTAATGTACGCATAGCACTGTCTTGACGAACGAAGTAATAATACAATACTATATCATCTAACACAATTATAGATTTCGTAGTTGATAAAAAAGTCAACACAAAACATAAATCCTCACCATATGATAAACTTGTATCAAATCGTAATTCACCAATTGAACTTTTTAAATAGAGTTTATTCCATACGCAACCAAGCATATTACTATTTTCTGGAAGGCAAATGTATTCATAAGCTTGTTTCCCATTTAAAGAACTATATTTGTGTTCCAGTTCAATGTTTTTTATTTTTATATCGTTTATATTAGAAAAATATTCAAAATTGCATACTATTCCCTCTGAATTATTATTAATTGCACACTGATGCAATATTTCAAACATTTGGGGATGAATAAAATCATCCGGATCACAAAATGCAACAAAAGTTCCTAATGCATTATCTAAACCCACATTCCTTGCAGAAGATACTCCACCATTTTTTTTATGAAAAACTCTTATTCTACTATCAGAAGTTGCTAGTTCATCACATATTGTTCCGCTTTTATCTGTAGAACCATCATCTATTAATAATATTTCAAAATCTAAAAAAGTTTGATTTAATATGGATTTAACTGATTCTTCTAAATAATTCTCAACATTGTATACGGGAATAACAACGCTTATTTCTGGCATAATGTTTTACTCTCTTTCTAAAACCAGTTATTAATAAATTAAATAATCTATAAGAATAATCCGTCAACACTATAACAGAATTCAATCATAAAGGTATCTTTATACTTTGGAAAAGCATCCAAGTATTCCTTAGTGATTTTTTCCACTATACTATCTTTATACTTTGGATTTACAAGGGCCATACAGCAGCCTTTGAATCCGGCACCCGAGAAACGACCACCATAAATCCCTTTTGTTTCGGTCATAATCTCATAAATTTTTTTTAGCTCTGGTGAACCAGTTTCGTAGTTTTCAATTGAACTCAAACCGCTTTCAAGAACCAACTTGCCAAATCCTTCTAAATCTCCTTGTTCCCATAGTTTCGCACCGAGTTCAACCCTATCAAATTCAGTATACCAATGCTCTGCTCTTTTTGCCCAATTTTCCGGGAGCTTGTCTTTATAATCAAGATAGGTCTGTTTTGGAATGTCACGCAAAAAAGTTTCGTTAAACTTTCCATATTCCATACCAGAAAACGCCTTTAGTGCAAATCCCGCAGCCTTACACTCATCAACTCTCATGTTGAATTTAGAGCCAGCAAGATTCCGTTCAACACCACTAAACACAATCATAATTTCATATTCAGGCATATTAGGGTTTTGCGGAATATTAACATATTCACCTGTGTTTGTATCAAGATAAAGCAATGAGTTTGCTTCACAAAAGCATTCACAAGACTGATCTAATGTACCACTGGAAACACCAACATATTCATTTTCTGCATATACAGACATATCAATAAGCTCTTGCTTTGTTGGATGTATATCATTTACTTTACATAGTGCCGACAAAAACACAAGAGTAACAGCAGCTGATGATGAAAGACCACCAATAGGAAGACTTCCCTCAATTACACCACAAAGGCCAATATTAAGCTTATACTTTTTTCCAAGAGCAATAGTTGCACCTCTCAAATAGTCCGCCCAATCATTTTCTTTTGTCTTATGTACTCTGTCAACAGAAAACTGAGCTCTCTTTTCAAAGTCAAGTGATATTAGCTCAATAACACCATTTCTCTTCGGTCCGTAAGCGATATGTATCCCTTTATTAATTGCCATACCGGTAACTTTTCCATGTTGGTGATCGCTATGTGCGCCAAGTGGACAAATTCTGTATGGGCAAAAAACAAGATCGCTTGGCTCATGTTTATATATTTCAATGAATTTTTCTTGACATTTCATATATTCAAATCCTTTTAATCTAATGTTTTTGCGATTTTCTTGATATACTCTTTCAGTTCAGCTGATACCTCTGGATGGTTTAATCCAACTTCAATATTAGCTTCAAGAATGCCAAATTTATTACCCATATCATAAACTGTTTCTGGAAACTCAACAGCAATAACACCCTCAGTTTGTGCAAGAGTTTTCATTGCGTCAGTAAGCTGAAGCTCATTTCCTTTGCCCTTTGGAGTATTTTCAAGAATTTCAAAAATTTTTGGAGGCATTACAACTCTACCCTTGATAGAGAAATTACTCATAACTTCATCCATACTAGGTTTTTCAATCATATCATTGCAGTTGTATTCATTGCCTTCAATATGTTCAACAGCAAGAGAGCAATATTTCATAATTGCTTCGCCCTCAATTGCCTTAACACCAACAGCACCCTTACCATATTTTTCATAAGCATCAATCAATGTTTTTGTTACATTGTTTTCTACGATAACATCATCACCATAAAGAATTGCAAATGGCTCATCACCAACGAAATTCTTTGCACAAAGAACTGCGTGACCTAGACCACCTGTTTCCTTTTGACGAAGAAAGTATATGTTTCCAAAGTTAGAACAAGCTTTAACCGAATCAAGAATATCCTTTTTACTTTCATTACCCTCTAACTTTGCTTCAAGCTCAAACGCATGGTCAAAATGATCCTCCATTGCTTGCTTTCCACGATTAGTGATAATCAAAACTTCTTCAATACCGCTATTGAAAGCTTCCTCAACAATATACTGAATTGCTGGCTTATCAATAATATTTAACATTTCCTTTGGGACTGCCTTTGATGCAGGAAGAACTCTTGTTCCCATTCCTGCTGCTGGAATTATCGCTTTTCTAACCTTTTTCATATTGTTATACCTCGTAGAATTTTTTATACCACTGAGCAAATTTTCGGAGTCCTGTGCGAAGTGTTGTACTTGGCTTAAAACCAAAATCACGCTCCAAGGCACTTGTATCTGCAAATGTTACTGGAACATCGCCAGCTTGCATTGGAACTAATTCCTTATGTGCTTCAAAATCATAATCTGCAGGAAGCACCTCAGCATGAATAAGCTCTTGCTGAAGAATGTCAACAAAATCGAGCAAATTCTCTGGGTTTTGATTACCAATATTATAAACTGCATAAGGTGGAATTGGAAGCCCATCCTCACCAATTTCTCTTGAAGGAGCTCCAGCCATAACTCGCTTTACACCCTCAACAATATCATCAATATAAGTGAAATCACGCTTGCAATTTCCAAAATTAAAAATTTGAATTGTTTCGCCTTTGATTAGCTTATTAGTAAAGCCAAAGTATGCCATATCAGGACGACCAGCAGGACCATAAACAGTGAAGAAACGAAGTCCTGTTGATGGAATATTATATAGCTTTGAATAAGCGTGAGCCATTAATTCATTACTCTTTTTTGTTGCAGCATAGAGCGATACTGGGTTATCAACCTTATCGTCAGTTGAATATGGAACCTTCTTATTTGAACCATAAACTGATGAGGATGAAGCATAAACCAAATGCTCAACGCCCTTTGCACCATTGTCATATGAATGTCTGCAAGCTTCAAGAATATTGTAGAAACCAATCATATTTGATTTCATATATGCTTCGGGGTTTGTGATTGAATAACGAACACCAGCTTGTGCTGCAAGGTTTACAACAATATCAAACTTATACTCATCAAAAAGTGAATTAATAAGTGCAGAATCAGAAATATCACCCTTAACAAAGGTCCACTTTGATTCAGTATGCTCACTATCACAAGCCTCAATCTGTTCCAATCTCCATTCCTTGATTGAAATATCATAGTAGTCATTCATATTATCAATACCAACAATGTTAATTGGTGATTGAGTTTTTAAAAGTTCAAGAACAAGGTTGCTGCCAATAAAACCAGCAGCACCTGTTACAAAAACTGTTTTGCCTTTTAAATCAATATTATTCACTTTGTTTTCTCCTTGTTAATAATATTCCAATTGGCTTTTCTACAAGATAGTAAAATATAAAGCCAAAAGTCACTGAGATTAATGACACTAAAACCGACATCCAAATATAATATTTCCCTACTATTGCAATCATATTGTTAAGTATTATAAAGCCAATATTTTGATGAATTAAATATATTGAATACGAAATTGTTCCGATAAATACAAGAGGTTTAAATTTTAACAAAACTCCTTTTCTATGTAAAGCATAACTTGTAATAAATAATGCAAATAATGCTACCACCAATGCGAAAAATCCCATTGTCAAATACAAATCAGCGATTATTAGAATTCCTAACAATATTGTATAAAAAACATTACTTTTACTATCAATTAAACGCAAAAGATTTCCCAAGACTAAAAATGGAATATATTCGCCCCCTAAAAGTTGATAAACAAATTTGAACGCTTCCTTTGGAAATCCTATAAATTTTGCAGTTAAAACACACAAAACTGCTATTAAGAATAACCACAACATTAACAAACAACATTGTGTTTTATCCTTAAACTTTAGAATAATACTATAAATAACTATACCTGAAACAAGGGTTGTTAAGTACCAATGTGCTCCATCAACGTAATCAGTTCCAATATATCCATTGATAAATGGAATATTTAAAAGGTAATCAACAGTCGTTACTGTTCTATTTGGTAATTCAATAAATCTAGTCAATACAAAACACAATGTTATTGCAACAAAATAGGATGGCCATATTCGCACCAATCTTTTTATGA
>CAMGAZ010000131.1 GCA_946008205.1 uncultured Clostridium sp.
ATTCCTTGTATAGAAATTCCCCTAAGTATTTTGTCGTTCATTGAATTAAAAACAGCGAATATTGTTGAAATAATTATTAAGATACATGCAATTATTAATATAGATATTAGTATGATTTTTATCTTTTTGTTACTCTTCTGATCAATCATTTCATGTTCTTCCTTTTTTATTTAAATTTCTTTTTTATTTATTATATTTTTATATTATCATATCTATTTTTTTTTTACAATATAATTTATATTTATTATTCTCTAGACTTTTCTCGTTTTTTTCTGTATAATTACTAAATAATAGTTACTTGGAGGTGTTGTTATGCTTGGTAAATTAATTGCAAAAATAAGAAAAGACAGAAGAATATCAAAGGCCCTATTAGCAAGAGGAGCACACATTGATACTGGGCATATTTCTCATATTGAGAAAGGAGATAGAACTCCTAGCCATAAATCTCTAAAAAAAATGTGTGACTGCTTAGATATACCTTATCAGCCACTTATGTATACTTATGATAAGGAATTTTCTCCAGAACAACTTAACTATAATATAGAATCTAAAATTTGTTATGATAAAATTTGGGCTGTAGATAAAATAGATGCTCTTATTCAGTGCCCTAAAGAAATGCGTTCTGCATCATTAGCAATTCGAGTTTCTGATAACTCAATGGAGCCTATATTAACATGTGGATCATATGCTTTTGTAGAATTAAACACTCCCTTAGATAATAAAGATATAGGCCTATTTAATTATAAAAATGAATTTATATTTAGGCGTTTCATCGTGCGAAAAGATAGTTTGATTCTAAGATCTTTGAGTTCTGATGTCCCTGATATAAAAATTGATTTTGATGAGCCTATAATTATACTTGGAAAAGTTCTAGGAACCAACGATATATAATATTATTTTTCTTTTTTTTACAATTTTTTCATAAAATACTTGATTATATATTTTTTTAATATTATAATGTATGTGACAAAAGATAAATAGGAGATAAATAAAATGGAATTAGTTAAGAATATATTTTTTAATACAGATAAATTAGTTGAAAATACAAAAATAAAAATTTCTTATACAGGTAAATTGTTCGAGGAAAACAGTAGCGATGTATATCTTCATTATGGATATGGATTGCAATGGGATAATGTTTCTGAAATAAAAATGGAAAAAACTGAACTTGGATACCAGGCTGAGATAGAATTAAAGAGTAGTGATTCTTTGAATTTGTGTTTCAGAAATTCAGAGGATGTATGGGATAATAATAATTATCAAAATTATTCTTTCCCAATAGAAAAACTTGAGGTTTCATTAGTTCCAAAAGATGTTACTTCTGCATTAGATGCTCCTAGAAGACTTAAAAAATCATATATTTGGAGTAAAAAAATAAGACTCGCAATATATAAAATTATGCATTATTTTCCAAAATTAATTTCTGGAAATTATAAAAGAAAAGTATCAGATAATTAGTAAAAAGCTCATAAAATAATTTATGAGCTTTTTTATATTCTATATAAACCATCCTCCATTGACGTTTATAATTTGTCCTGTTGTGTAGTCATCTTCAATTAGCCATTTTGCACATTTTGCAATATCTTCAGTCTTACCTATCCTATTTAGTGGGATTTCTTCTTTTATTTTTTCGATATCTTCTTTATTTAAATTTTTATTCATGTCAGTATCAATTATTCCTGGGGCAATACAATTTATTCTTATATTAGAAGGCCCCATTTCTTTAGCTAACGCTTTTGTAAAGCCGTTAATTGCAGCCTTTGTCGTAGAATATCCAACTTCACAAGAGCCACCCGTAACTCCCCAAATGGATGATATATTAATAATGCAACCTTCTTTATTTTTTAACATATATGGTAATACCTTTTTAGTACAATAATATGTAGAATTAAGATTTGCTTCAATTATATTTTGCCAATCCCCATCAGATAAGTCTAAAAACACTTTTTCTTGAGAAATTCCTGCATTATTTATCAATACATCTATTCTTCCATAGTTTTCTATAATTTTGTCCACCATGTAGCTTATTTCAGACTTTTTAGTAACATCTGCTTTAATTATATCAATATTTATATTTTCTTCTTCCAATTCTTCTTTTATTCTCTTTGCACAATCCTCAGATTTGTTGTAGTTTAAAATTACTTTATAACCATCTAATGCTAGTAACTTTACCATACTAGCTCCTATTCCTCTGGATCCCCCAGTCACTAAAATTATCTTATTTTTATTCTCCATTGTTATAAACTCTCCTCTGATTTTAATACTCTAAAATGACAAAAAACTAGGTAAGCCATTTGCAAACCTAGTTTTAAGTATTGGAGCCACTTATCTGATTCGAACAGATGACCTACTGATTACAAGTCAGTTGCTCTACCAGCTGAGCTAAAGTGGCATATAGAATTTGGTGACCCCGACGGGAATTGAACCCATGTCTCCGCCGTGAAAGGGCGATGTCTTAACCTCTTGACCACGGGGCCATATTATTGACCTCTAGGATTTAAAAAAATTAAATCCTAGAGTTTGGTGAGCCATCGCGGACTCGAACCGCGGACAACTTGATTAAAAGTCAAGTGCTCTACCACCTGAG
Organism: uncultured Clostridium sp.; assembly: GCA_946008205.1. Taxonomy (GTDB): domain Bacteria; phylum Bacillota; class Clostridia; order TANB77; family CAG-508; genus CAG-245. The sequence continues at coordinate 2,588 of CAMGAZ010000131.1, forward strand.
CTAATGACCCAAATATCTTTGGTCAACGCATGTTTTATTTTACACTATTTTCTCCAGTTTGTCAACGGTTTTCTTTGTTTTTTTTTATTTTTTTGCTATATTTTGTTTTAAAGCCTTATTATGCATTCAATTTCTCCAATACTTCTTCAACATCAATCCCGTGGACGGCACAAGCTTCCTCCAAAGTTTCTGCTTGGGATGCAGGACATCCTAAACAGTGCATTCCAACCTCTAACAATATTTCTGCTTTTTCAGGATATTTTTCAACGATTTCTCCTATTTTTGTATTTCTCTCTATTTTCATAGTTTACCTCCTAAAATATCTACTATTTAAATATTTTAACATATTTTTATAAAAAAGTATAGACAAAATTAAAAATTTATAGTATTATGGAAAAAATTGGAAGGAGTGATTTCTTTAAAACTTTATTTATTCTTTATATTATTAATACTTAATATGTTCATAGTTTTTTATTTTATTTATTCTTACTTTTCACTATACCTATTCAACTCTAAGCAAGGCTCTATATTGAAAATAAAGAATAATCAGAAAAGAGGCGATTAACTTAATATACCTTTTTAAACTGTTATTGTGCTTATTACTATCTACTATTTTATCATACTATGAAATACATTTATTTTCAGATATTTTTGTTAAAAACAACATTCTTATAAATTTAGGCTTTAAGACGATTAATATTTCTATGGATTTCCCTTTACTTTGGAATAATATTAAATATTTGTTTATACTATTTTCTTTTCTTTCTAAATGTATTTTTACGTATTTGATTATCAGCAAATTCTTTAATATTTCCTATCTCACAAGTAAGAAAGTTTCTTATGAGAATCAACATTCTTTAAGTATAAAATTAGGTAAAACATTCGATACAGACGACTATATCATCTTGCCTGAGAGTGGATTATATCAAAATCTTCTAATAACTGGAGCTATAGGTTCTGGAAAAACAAGTAGTGCAATGTACCCTATTACTCAACAGCTAATTTCTTATAAAGCATCTTCTCCAAATGAGAAACTAGGTATGTTAATTCTCGATGTAAACCGCAACTACCATTATCAGGTATCAAAATATGCTAAATCATGTGGTAGAGAAAATGACGTAGTTACTATCGAAATATCAGGCAAATATACGTATAATCCTATAGATAACAAAACTTTAACTCCTTACGTAATTGCTAATAGATTAAAGACCATTCTTCTTCTTTTTTCACCTAATAATACAGAATCCTATTGGATAGATAAATCAGAAACCGTTCTCGCAGAATCGATCAAATTATGTAGATTATACAATGATAATTACGTTACTTTTGTTGAAATTCATAAACTAATTACCGATTTTAGTTACTATTCCTCAAAAATTATTCAATTACGTCAAAAGTTTGTACAGAATCAGTTTAACAGGAATCAGATATCAGATTTATTATCAGCAATTAATTTCTTTGAAAAAGAATTTTTTTCGTTGGATTCTCGAACTTTAAATTTACTTAAATCTGAAATTACAAGAATAACTAACTGTTTTATTTCTGATTCGCGCGTTCTATCTACATTTTGTCCTGAAAAAGATAATAATAATTTTTTAGGCTTTAAGGATGTTATTGATTCAGGAAAAATCGTCGTTCTAAATATGAATATCAATGAATACCGAAACCTTTCCAAAGTTATTGCAACTTATTTAAAACTGGATTTTCAATCAGAAGTGCTTCGTCAACTGTCATATAAAAATATTACGCCTCACCCCGTTGCTTTTATTTCTGACGAATACAGTGAATACGTTTCTGCTACAGATGCCAATTTCTTTTCTCAAAGTAGAGAATCTAAATGTATCAATATTGTGTCAACCCAAAGTTATACCTCTTTACTGAATGCATTAAATAATAAATATGCAGTAGAAGTAATTGTTCAAAACTTAGTTAATAAACTATGGTTCCGCTCAGATGACATTTTCACTATAGAAGATGCTCAAAAACAATTACGGTAAGATTGATATCGAGAAGACTTCAAAAACAATTTCTGAAAATGCAAAAGAAACGTCTTACAATTTCTTCACAAATTCGTTGGAATCGAAAAATGCTAATATTTCCGAGAGCATCAACACATATCTTCAACATGATTATGCTGTTGATACAAACTTTTTTTCACAAGAGTTAAACACTTTTGAATGTTTGTCTTTTTTATCCGATGGAAAACAAATTCTAAAACCAAAAAAATTGAAAATGATACCCTATTTTAAATAAAGGAGGTCTTATGAAAAAGATTTTAATATTTTTACTAATTTTATATTTTTTACTATTTTATATTTTTCCAACTTCATCATTTGCATCAGATCCAAAATTAATATCCAAACTCGACTCAGCTTTTTCAAAAATAGAAGATTGGTTTATCAAGCTTGCAACCCCTGCAGCGGCCGTGGCAGTTGGCACTGGAGTCTTC
>CAMGAZ010000132.1 GCA_946008205.1 uncultured Clostridium sp.
CCTTAGAATGTCTCTGAGATTACAATGTCCGTCAAGAATATCTGGAGCATCTCTCATAAGTTCTTCAAGCAAGGCAGTATGCTCAATACTGTCAAGGATTAATGAATTTATATCGGTAATCTCTGCATCTTTGGTATTCGGAAACTGAATTATCGCCATAAATTTATCATTCCTTTTTATCTTTATTAATGTTTTTGATAAGCAGATTTGGATGGTTATTAAGACTGTCTACGGTCTTGTTGATATAGTCTTTCCAGCAATAGCCACATGTCGTTCTTACGCAGTTATCTAGCTGTGAATCATAGTATTCTGCTTCATCGTCGCCAAGACCATAATTAAAAAAAGCGTCTGGACAACCATATTTTGCCAAGGCTGCGTATTCAGAAATAGGAATACGTTTGCTACGTTTTCTTCTGCCAATAATATCTAAAACGATTTTGTTGACTTCCAGAATTCCTTGGCAACAATTTATTTTTTGTGCGCAAACCGCACTGGTAGCATTTATAAAATGCTCCAATGCGTCAAATTTGCTTGTAGTAATATTGTCAGTCATTACGTTTGGGCTCTAAATTCTTAGATTTGCTTCTTTGAAGAACAAATTTACTATACATAGATGAAAATTTCGGATTCTGTTTAAAATAGTCACCTAAGGTTGCAAGACCTTTTGGGGCTATTTTTTTATTTATTTTCTTTTTTTGATTAGGATTTTTGGTCTTTTTTGTTTCTGACAAATTTTTCACCTTCTTAAATATTAATAGATTTGACTTCAAAAATATCAAGAATCTGACTACAGAGGTCAGTATATTCTTGGCTTTTGAATTCAATATTGTCAATATCGCTCACAATATAAGCAAATTCATAGTCGCCATCCTGATTTTTGATCTTAACAAAAGGCGCAAACATTTTATTATTTACAAAAATCGAAAGCGCTCTGTTAATGCAGAATTCAGGAACAAAGAGAATATTATGTTCACCATCGCAAGATGCATAAGGCAGTTGTTCATCATTACTCTGACATGATAGTGAAGCAAGATATGAAGAATAAAACTGGTATAGATAATCTTTGGAGCTGATCTCAGAGCTGTCTTCTGTTTTTCTGATCATACATAACAATTCTTTTTGTAATTTAAAGGTCTTATAAGGCTTTCCGTCTAAAGGAATCGTGTAAATATATTCAGGCAATATCTTAATGTTGCCACATTCGTCTTTTTTAGATCTTTCTACAAGTTCAATATCCAAAGGAGACAAATCATAGTAAATGTCTTTATCATTAATTATATTGTTTGTTGTCATAACACACAGACTCCTTTTTCTTGTCTAAAATAAATCAGGCTATAGAAAAAACATACGTTGTAAAGCTGTATAATATAGCAAACGAGCAGATAGCCAAGAGTAGAATTCCGGTAACCATTACAACATGATATAAAATAAAATATTTGCCGTATGCAGCCTTAAGTTTTTCGTCATCCGGATTTAATTTTAATTTTGGTTCTACTCTGCGTTCACACATTTTACTTATTCCGTGAGAGATAAGCCATGTCGTGATTGCTATAGATAGCCAGATACCTATAAGCATGTTCATTTTAAATTTTCCTCTTCTTTAACCAATTCATTTTCTTCCAGAACTTCTTCCGGAGCAAATTTAAAACTTGCTTTTTTAAATGCATAATGGGTCTTTGTAAGCTTACGGATAAGAGCGACTCCGGTAACATCGCAATATTTACTATATGGAATTTCGTAAAAATCAATGTCTTCATCGCTGTCTTCATATCCTGTAAGCTGCCCGTTGTGGTATCTGACAGAGAATAATGTCATTTTGTATGCTTCAGCAATAATAATAAAAGCACGATCATTTTTATCTGTGTTAATATTTTTACCGATAAAAGCCATTAGTGTTCCATTGACATTAGACTCATTTGTACTTGCCTCAGGTTCAGTCCCTTCATAAACAAGATCTGTCAAAATATCTTCACGCGCCTTATTAATCTCACCAGGCTTCTTAAGATCATAATAAACCATTAAAGGCAAAAGCATATCTTTCAGATAATGATAACTGCTGCAGATGGCAGATTTTACAGGATTCATTCCCAATTCTTCTATAAAGTAAGAATCCAGAGAAATTTCAGCGAATTCGATTTCTGGGTTAGTATACTTTAAACTGCCATCATAATCGTTTTTTATGACACAAGGAAACATTTCTGCACATGAGACAATAGTTTTTCTTGTTTTTGTTTCAGTATCTTTGTTTTTTCTGATAGTCACAGTCGCACCATTCATAGAAAAGGTTATTCTATTTTTACCAACTTCGTAGCCTTCTATTTTATGCATGATGCTTAAACGGTTTTGGACTTCTCTTACAAAGTCCTGATAATTGTACAGTTGAATTTTTGCCATACTAAATCTAAAATATCCTCAATAAAATATAATTTTAGAAATAACAGGCCTTTCAATATTTAATTTTTCACAATAACTATACCACAATATTAGGTTAAACGCAATAGAAAAAATAAAATAAGCAAGATTAAATGATAAGAGTTATAGCACGTTATAATATATGATTCAACTTACTCCTATCTATTTGTTCTTGACTTAATTATAGTACAATATATGTTCGCCGTCAATAGTTAAAAATAAAAATCTTTTCGCTTTATGCTTTATGGGCGATCTTCAGCTGAAAAGAACCAATGTAGTGCAACACCAAAAAGAATAGTGGCTACAAGAATTACAATAAGCATAATGTCGGTAGAATTAAATATAAAATCTATTTATTCCTTTCAAAAATGTGAATATAAGAAAAAAGTATGGTAATTTCTTATTTTTTATTTGACATCATAAAAAATTATGAGTCGATATCAGTTCTTCCAATATGTTTCAAACGAATCAGATTTAGAACTTATATTGGAAGAAATTGATACCAAAAAACCAGTCCCAGGCGCATACTATCAGTATAATCAGTACTAGGATTGTAATACCGAAATACTTTAAAAATCTTTGAAATTTACTCATAAAGTTACCAGCTGAATAGTTTTTTCGTCGATTTCGCAGAAACGAAGATCATATTTTAAATTGGCATAATCGGTCCATACCTGATAAACAAGATAATGATGAATGTGTTCTTCAATTTCAAATTTGTTTAGATTGTCGCATGGTTGGTCCAACAGGGTAAAATAATAACCTTCACGATATTCGTCGCTATTTAAAAGTCGCGCCCGAATTTTATTTTTAAAACTGGAATTCATTTTAGCAGTGCCAAATTTAAGCAGCACTTTCTTTGTTGTTTTCTTCAGTTCTTTTTCTTTCGGGAAGATTTTGTCTATCAGTTTTTCTAACATTAATTAAAGTCTCCTCTAATATTTTACGATAATAATTATGGTCGCCATCATGAATTGTTCTGTCACATACATAGTCAATTTCTACATGATCACAGAATAAGAATTTTTTGTAGTATTTAAGCTTCCTTTTTGTTGGCATAGATAAGCTTCGATACAATTTATCAAAGTATTTTATATTATTACAATTTTTTACGAGAACGCTTTCAGGATTTTTATCAAACCAGGCACGTTCCTGAGCATATCTGATCCAAGGTATACCATACCAGACAGCTCTGGACAATTTGCCTCTTCTTGAAGCCTTATCATGAATAATACATTTATTTCCTAATGCAAGATTCATAAGCAAATCATTGTCAAGATCCATTAAGACCTCTTCAAAATGATTTTGTTCAAGATGAGTAGATTGAATTCTAATGAATCTGCAATTATCGAGCTTATCAATATCTTCTATGCCATTTGTAAGATTAACATAATGAATAGAGTTCATTAGAATAAGCCTCCTCATTGTTTTTCCACACATTACGAGTGAGAACGTCATTGACGGCCTCTTCTTTTGATTCAAAATAATCTGATTCAAAATTGCATAATGGACATTGGAGCTGATACCAGGTATGGCCATTACCTTCCTGGTCTACTTCAAAGCCTTTGACATAAATCATTTTCCCCTTGCAAATGGGACAACAGTTTTCTTTCTTCATTTATTTATTCCATAAATTTCCTTTCTAACAACAATATACAAAATAGACAATGATTATAGAAATGACAATGACCAGCATGATCATAAACATTATTAAAACTGTCGGGTCATTGTCAACTTTCCATAACGAATAAGTAAAGTAAGCCAGTCCACACAATATAAAAATATCGGACCAAAAATTAGCCAAGGTCATTTTTGAACTCCATTTTGATTTTTTCCAAAATTTTGCCAAGTTTATTCTGTCCAATACCGTTGCATACACCCCAATAGGTATCATTCCAAGTATTATCTTCGACAATTGGTTCTTTTACCTGAAGCAGCAAGGCTTTGAAATCCTCGTTCTGGCTAAATTTTGCTTTGACGACTTCATACATAACGAGATCTTTAATAGATTCCCAGTCATTACGAAGGCCAATGCGGCGCCCGAGTCTTTTTGCTTCATTTGGAGGAATGCCGCAAAATTCTTTTTTCTTTAATTCGTTAATTGTCTTTTGGGCCTGAAAAGCAGCTTCACTGGAATTATAGACAAGTCCTTTATATTCAACAGTACAAGGATAATAATTGCTTAAAAAAGCAAATTCATTTTTCATGAACATTTTTTATCAAGCTCCTTTAATGTGTTTTTATATGGATTTTTACGATATAAAGAATAAGGCTCTTTATTATCTATTGTTACTCTGTAATATACATGATTGTGTTCAGGATCATATAAAATACAGAGATGTGCAGAAGAATCATTAATATCTTTGGTAACAACGTTTTTGTAAGATTGTCCAACAATAGAATTGTCAGTTTCGCAAAGAATGTCATCAAATTTTTCCAGATACTCACATATAATGTGATTAGTGCATGGATAATATTTAGATGTGTCAGACTCTTTAATAGGGATTTTACCGTTATAAACTATATCTTCAATTGCTAAATTCCAAATGGTATTTTTTACTTTTTTTACAATATAATCAAGATATTTTTTGAGCGCAACCTCTTATATAAAAT
>CAMGAZ010000133.1 GCA_946008205.1 uncultured Clostridium sp.
TACCAAAATTATTGCAAGAAAGCGTCTCGTAAAGAAATTCTATAAAGCTGTAAATAAAAAGCTAATGGAAGAACAAAAGAAAATGGAAGATGTCATTACCAATATTAACCATGTAGCAAATCATACTTCCAAAATGGCTAAACGCTATGAGGAACAAGAAAAGCGTCTTATCGACCTGAGCAAATGCTATGACTAAACTTATTGGATTTACCGGTGCTGGCGGTACCGGAAAAACAACAATTGCTAAAATGATCGGCAATAATGTTCCGTCTTATGTTAGCGATTTACGCGCCGTAGTCTTTGGAGAGTATTCAGCTTATGGAGATCTGTTCGGTCAAACTTTCACTGATTTTCAGGATCTGATAAAACATGCTCAAATTCTTCTTGAAAATACAAAAATGAGGGCTGACGATGATGACCAAGTTATTGCTCCTGTCGAAAGATCTCTTATTGATTATGCAGCATATGCATTACATCAGGAAGATATTGAGCCTTGTTTTAGTCTTTATTTCAAAGACTGGCTTGAAGATTATGTAGACGACTGCATTAATTTAGCTAATGCAAGATATGGCGGCATCGTTTATTTTCCTATCAACAAATTCCCTTTAAACTCTAGAGGTAGAGAAAGTAAAGAAAACGACGCCGATTCCATTATCAAAACTGATGAATATATTCAGGAGCTCCTTAAAAGAATCAAGGTTCCTGTTCTATGGCTTAAATCTGTAGACCCGGAAGAGAGAATTAAAGAAATCCTGGATTATTTCTAACAAAAACAAAAAAAGAAAAAATGAAAAGGTAGGTGTGTAGTTAGTGACGTATTTTCCCCAAGTCATCAGAACTGATGAAAGAAACAGAGAAAGAGTCTATGATTTACCATCCTGTTTGTTACAAGACAGGATTATCCTGATTGATAGCGAGATCAACAGCAGTCTTGCTACTTCAATTATTGCTCAGTTACTTTATCTGGAATCTGAGAATAATGAAGCTCCGATTACCATGTATATCAATAGTCCAGGTGGCTCCATCTCTGATGGACTAGCTATCTATGATATCATGAATAAAATTAAGGCGCCTATCAATACTATCTGTATGGGTATGGCTGCATCGATGGCGGCGTTTTTATTATGTTCCGGTTCCAAAGGAAGACGTTATTGTCTCCCTAATTCAACTGTTATGATTCATCAACCGTTAGGTGGTGCTCAAGGTCAGGCTACTGAAATTCTTATCGTAGCTAAACGTATTGAGTATCTGAGACAAAAGATGTATCAAATCATTTCTAAGAATACTGGGAAAACTTATGAAGAGGTGGCTCAGGCTTGCGAAAGAGATAACTATCTTACTCCGGAAGAAGCCAAAGAATTTGGATTGGTAGATGATATTATCGAAAGCATTCCTAAAGCCTACCAAGAGGAGGAGTAAAGGTTGGCAAGTAAGAAAAATGAAGATAAAATCATCTGCAGCTTTTGTGGAGAAGACTACACCGATAACCCCGAAGTATCGGTTTTAGAATCGTCCAGTGATCCATCTCTACATATCTGTGAAAAATGTCTGGAAAAAGGTTTCCATCTAATCCAGAAATCTAGTGAAGAAATTCTAGATATAGAAAACGAAGAACCTAAAGAAAATCTGACACCAATTCAGATCAAAGAGTTTTTAGATCAATATGTTATCGGTCAGGAAAAAGCTAAACAAATCCTATCCGTTGCAACTTACAACCATATGAAGCTTTTGGAGCATTACGATAATTGTCAAGATGACAGTGTTGAACTCCAAAAAGCAAATGTTTTAATGGTGGGAGCAACTGGTTCAGGTAAAACATATTTAATCCAAACTTTGGCTAAATTATTTGATGTCCCGTATGCGATTTGTGACTCCACGGCTTTAACAGCATCAGGATTAACAAAATAACGTTACAGTCTTTGTTTGATAGTGTCGCATTCCGTTATTTAAGTTGCGTTTTATAGGTAATACCTCATTAAGAGGTGTTAAACAAAATGCAACAAAAATATCTAAATGCTTATACCGAATATGTAAATTCAACTTTTTCTACAATTGATGAAATTTGTCATAAACATGGATTTTGTAAATCATCTTTCTATAGAGCTTTAAAACAGGAAAATTTAGAATTACCAAAAAAACATTTTTTCACAACTTGTGATAAAAACAAAATAGAATTAGCAGAAAAAATGTATATACAAGGTAAATCTATTAAAACAATAGCTCTAGAATTAAGAATGAGCGAAAAAACAATATCTAAATATCTAAATTTTAAGCAAATCAAAATCAGAGGTTATCATCCTCAACAGAAAAATTTAACTTATAATACTACTTTTTTTGAAACAATAGATACCGAAGAAAAAGCTTACTGGTTAGGATTTATCTTTGCAGATGGATCCGTAGCAGTATCTCCGTCTTGTAGACTCTGCATAGAGTTAAATCAAATTGATGTTAATCATCTTGAGAAGTTCAAAAAAAGCATAGAATCAAATCATCTATTAAAATATCGAAAAAATAGAAATACAGTTTCTGTTTCTATTTGTGGTAAAAAAATAGTAGAAGATTTGATGAAGTATGGATGTATACCAAACAAAACCAATTTAGGTTTTATTGATGAAGATAAAATACCACACGATTTGATTAGTCATTTTTTAAGAGGATATTTAGATGGAGATGGTTTTATAGATTCGAAAAGATATAGAATAGTCTATACTATAAAACTTCTTAACATAGCAGAATCCATTCAGAAATTATTTTCTATTTTTAATATTGAATCAAAAATAGTAAAAGAAAAACATTACTATAGATTAAATATAGAAACAAAAGAAAGTTATTATAACGCTTTATCATTTCTGTATGAAAATGCAAATATTTTCTTAGATAGAAAATACGAAACATATAAACAAAGAATTGAATGTTACAGTCCCTCTAAATAGAAATATTTAGATGTTCTAGGAGAAATTAAGCGGGAAAATCTTTATAAGACAACCCGAACCGAAGGCTAAATTTAAAAGTTTAGTCAGGGGCAACGCATAGAAGATGAACCTGATAGATAATCAGAATATAATTCTTCCAAGAGTTCTCCTTACGATAAAATATAGTTTTATCATCTTAAGAGTGATGCCTTAAGATCCTAACGTTATACGAGGGTAAAAATATATGCTGAGCTAGACCGGAATTGACTGGTCGTAACCTCTTTAGGCGCAAATATATAAAGAAGGTATGAGGGTGACCTCTAGAATTATAAGATAAAAAGCTTATAAGATAACATGAACTGATGTAGGCGCCGATGTCGAATCGGTTCTTCAGAAGTTAATTATCAATGCAGATGGTGATATTAAAAGAGCAGAACGCGGTATTGTTTTTATCGACGAAATTGATAAAAAGGCAAGCCCCAATGTAGAAAGCAGCTCAATTACCAGAGATGTTAGCGGTATGGATGTCCAACAGGCACTTTTAAAACTTATTGAAGGCTCTATTGTTGATGTGCCAACAAGCGGTAGACGTTTAAATCCGGAAGGTAAAAATATTCAGATTGATACTAGTAAAATCTTATTTATTGTAGGTGGTGCGTTCCCTGGTATTGAAAAAATTATTAAGAAACGTCTCAATTATAAAGATAAAAGTAGTATCGGCGGTTTTCTTATTGATGATAAAGATAACAAAGAAAACAGAAAAGCCGAGTATAATGAGATTATTGACAAAGTAACTCATGAAGACTTCAAGAATTTTGGTCTTATTCCGGAATTCTTGGGCCGCTTACCTATTATTTGTCCATTAAGAGAGCTTACTGAAAATGAGATGTGCCGAATCCTTACTGAACCCAAAAATGCTCTGATTAAACAATATCAAGCTCTTATGGAATATGACAATATCGAATTGGATTTCGATAAACAAGCTATTAGAGCTATTGCAAAGAAGGCATTAGATAACAAAACTGGTGCCAGAGGCCTTCGCTCTATTATGGAAGATGTTCTTCTGGATGTTATGTATACGGCTCCAGACAAAGTCAAAGCCGCTAATCATAAATGTATTTTAAAAATTACGGAGAAATGTATCACTGACAATGTTAAACCAGAACTTGTAGTGAAGAGAAACAGAGGAGGGAATCCGTTAAATGACGCAAAATTTGTATTCTAAACTGTGCAGCGATGCTGTAAAACACATCGATATGATTATCGATCCGGTCGAAAAGGTAAAAGCTATTGCAAGTATTCTTCCTTTTATCGACAAAACTGTATCCACTGAGATAGCTGATGATAAGGAAGCTATCCGTACTGCTGTTCAAGCCCAGGTTGCAGAAGAAATGCAGAAACTTGAAGCTGAACAGAAAGACACAGAAGTAAAACCTGAAACTCCGAAACCTGTTAAGACTGAAGAATCTAAATCTGACGAGATTATTCTTAAAGATAACGAAACTCCGGAAGAAACCCAAAAACGTCTGGCTCTTGTAGTCAAAAAGTTTGGTACTATGACTCTTCAAGATATCTATGGTAGCGAAGATTATAAGTATGTAGAAAAAGAGTTTGGCGCCATTTCTGAATTTAAAAAGAAGATGGCCCAGTTCTTTGAAGACAATAATCTCGATGTAGATCCTGATGCTATGCTGAACTATTACATGAGTCTGGTAGACGAGGAAAATGAAGAACTTTATAATAATCCTTTGATTATGACAGTTAAAGATTTTATTGAGAAATTCTATCCGTTCGTAATGTCCTTGTCTGTAATTTATTCCTTTGACAATCAAACTATTACTAAAGTATTCAACACTATGAGTAGTGGTCGTTATAAAGAGGGTTTGAATGATCTTAATATTAACAATGCTGGTGCGCTCGCAGCTGCATTAACTGATGAAAGCAAATAATTTTAGAAAAGAAAAGAGAGGTAACTAATTATGCAAAATATCGTATTTGATGGTCGTATTATCCCTAACACTGCTAAAAACCAAAATCTGTTTATGTATTTTCCGAGCAACGAGGCTGAAAA
>CAMGAZ010000134.1 GCA_946008205.1 uncultured Clostridium sp.
GGTCTAACCTTTCATCTAATTGAAATTCTGCCTGAAATGATTCACTAAAGTTATCTATAACTCTTATTAATATTAGTACCATGCAAATGAAAAATTTCTCATTAGTATATCCACTAATCAAAGTAAAAACAAATGATGCTATAAGCATCGCTACAACGGCAAATACTCTAGAATATAGGTAATCTTCGAATTTATATTTTCTATTTGTATCTGTTACTTGAAAAATTCTAATACCTAAATCACCTATTGCATTTAATATGCATCCTGTTGCATAGCATATAGAAAATATTCCTGCAATTTCTGTTCCATTTAATCTTGTACAAAACATTAAAATTATTGCATTAAAAAATGAATATATTAAGCTTCCCAATGTATTCCATATAAATCCATTCTTTGTTATCATTTTGTTTCCCTCATTTACCATTTTATATCTATTTTAAAAGTATTTAATACCCATTTATAAAATTTTAAAAATACTCTAAATAATTTCATTTCATATATTTTTTTCATAATAGCTACTTTTTGATTTGAATGCTTTGATACTGTATAAAATAATTTTAAATATTTAGTTTTTCTCCAAGTAGAAAAATTCTTATCTAGAAAATTAGTATTGTTTTTTATTATTTCTTTAAAATTTTTCTCATTTGATAATCTAAACATAAGAGATACTCCAAAATGTAAAAATGCCATAGAATCAATTACTTCTAATAAATTTTTTCCATTTTCATCATTTATGTATATATTTTTTATGTCTGTCATTGCTTTCTCTGTAGATTCAATCTGTTTTTCGTTAATTTTAGCCATAATTGAATCTTGTCTGACCATATAGTAATATAGAGGGTCACTAATAAAGTCTATCTTTTGCGTATTTAAATAAGCTAATAATAAAAACATCATATCATCTAATATTTTAGGTGGTTTTTCTAGATTTTTTAGTTTTTTCAATACTTCCGCTTTATATAATTTGTTCCATAACGCTGTATTTATAGTTAGGATATCTTCTGGGTTTACTTTCATGTCGATATGTTTGTCTGCAAATTTTGTCATTTCAGTAGAATAAACGTGTCCATTATCAGCATCTACTCTATAAAATCCACATACTAATATATCAGATTGTTTTTCTTTTGCTGCAGTATACAATTTTTCTGCATAATCTGTTGATACATAATCATCTGAGTCTGTAAAAGTAATATATTCACCTGTTGCTTTTTCGATTCCATCGAATCTTCCCTTCCAAACACCTTCATTTTGCTTATCTATTATTACAATATTTTTCTCTTTATACTTTTCTTGGTATTCCTTTAGAATACTTAAACAGTTATCTGGTGATCCATCATTAATGCATATAATTTCAACATTATCTAAAGTTTGATTTACTAAGCTGTCCATGCTTCTTCTTAGATATTTCTCTACTTTGTAACAAGGTACTATTATACTTACTTTAGGCTTATTATTCATCTTTCTTCTCCTCTTCTCTTTCTTTTTCTTTTAATGCAATATAGTGATCTATATTTTTTATTTTCTCATTCATTATAGAAGTTCTAATATCATTTGCAAAAACTTGTATTAGTAAGAATACTATCATTATAAAAAACACAAAGTTTACTGGAGCCATAAATCCTAACTTTGTTGAGATCCAGGCCACAGCATCAGAAAATATACTCATAAGTATCAATACAATGCTTCCAATCATCCATATAATAGAATTTGTTACCTGTAACTTGGCTTGTCTCATTTTTTTTATGCAAAGTATAAATGAAAGTATCGATGAAATAATTAATATAATTCTTAATGTTATTGTCATATTTTAATACCCCTTTCTAGTGAATGATCTAAAAAATATAATAGAGAAAACCATATTAAACATATATTCAATTGATTTTAGAGGTTTTAGATAACTTTCTCCAAATTCTCTCTCTTTCATCTCTACCTGTATTTCTTCAACCTTGAATCCTCTTTTTAGCATATAAACCAATGTATCTGGCTCTGGAGTCAGGCTTTGGTTTGTTACAAACTCTTTGATAGCTTTTTTATTATAAGCTCGCATTCCTGAAGTTGTATCTTTTATTATTTTCCCTGTAGCTAGGTTTATACAAACGGATATCAAGCTATTTCCAATCATTCTCAATGAAAGTTTTTTCTTTTTAGTAACAAATCTTGAGCCAATAGCAATATCGCACTTATTATCTTCTATTGGCTGTATTAAATCTTTCAAATATTTTGCTTGATGTTGTCCATCGCCATCAAATTGAACAACAATATCATAATTATGCTCATAAGCATACTTCATCCCTAGTTGAATAGCACTTGTCAAGCCATAATTAACTGGTAACGAAATTAAATTAAAGCTGTTTTTTCTACATACTTCCGCAGTATTGTCTTTTGAACAGTCATTTATAACAATATAATCGTAGTCGGTATTATCTGTAATATCTTTAACTGTTTTTTCAATATTTAATGCTTCATTATAAGCTGGAATTATAATTAGTACTTTCATTTTTTCCTCCAATTTTATTATATTGAAATTACAATCGTATATATGCATATGCACAAATACATTGCTCCCATAATTATTGCGAATTTGGCATTTTTATTTTTTACATTCAATTTAATCTTATGTTTATTTGCAAGAATCATTATTAATGGAATGATTGGCAAGAAATATCTACCCTGTACGCCATCAATTACAGTTTCTTTTGCCTGTGTCCAGCCAATATACATAGCTGCAATTACTCCAACTACTTCTATGGCAATAATAATCATAATAATAATGATATCCCTTTTAGTCAATTTATACTCATCATCATCGTCTTCTTCATCAACGCTAATAAATACAGCAAGTAATAATATAATTATAGAAATAATTCCAACTGTATTCCATCCTCCTATCATTTCAAATAGCCAAGTTGATAATTGGCTATATACAGACGAAACAACTGTATTAAGAGCTCTTAGTGGGTCTGCAAAGGTAAATAGCAAATTTTCTAAAGCATTAGCTCTGATTGCTATATCATAATTTCCCATCTTAGCTATTTTATTGAGTACTAGGTATGGAACAACAACAATTAAACTACATAGGATAAAATGACAAACTCTTTCTTTAGAATTCTTAAATTTGTCCTTTGGCAATGTCCAAAATAGTAAGACTAATGGAATATATACAACCTTGCAAACTGCAGGTATCATATACATAATGCCTAGCATCACAGTCTGTTTTACATTAATATTTTCTTTGCTGTATTTTAGTTTCATTGTATATGCTATTGCTAGTAAAGTCCAACTTAGTATTACCGCATCCGGAGATGATGACGCCGCTAAATTTAAGCTCATTGGGAAAAGAGATATTATTAGTAGAATCTTTTTCCATTTCTTTGATGGCATTAGTTTTATTGCCCAGTATATTAATGTAATGTATGCTATTAAATTAAATATTCTTACAATCCACAACAGGATAATAGGCTTTGCATTAAATAATTTGCCTATAAAAGCTCCTATCATTTGAGGCATATAACTAATAGGTGTTAATGAGCCAGTATAACCCACTGACATTGGCTCAGTTTCATTTTTATCTAATTTTACATTCATTTGCTCTTTTATTGTTTCATAGGTCATATGTCTATTTGGATATGAACCATCTTCGTTTTCAAATAAATTTCTTAAACTTGATGGGAATTCATGGGTCGCACTTGAAATTATTTTCCCACTTGCTAACTCATACGCTTTCCACAAATGAGCATGTTCATCATATCTGACCTGTGGCAAGTTTATAAATACAAAAGTTAATCCAAATATTAAACCCATACACAAGAATATTTTTTCTTCTTTAATATTGATTTCTCTTTTATTTGTAAATTTAAATAGTTTTATGGTCAAATATATGCCACCCAATACTAAAAAGATACATAACACTCTAATAAACGAGAATTTAAATTGTGTTAAATACTCTATATTGCTGTTAATCTCAACTTTTTCAATATTGTTTATATCAATGCTATCTTTAGAAAAATTTATAGCAAACTCTTCCATCTGGATACCAGACAAAAAATAAACTTTAAATTTAGTAGCATTTTTATTTTCTTTTGGCATAAATTTTGCGTCATTATTAAATAGTACCCTCATATATACATCTTGATTTTCTTTTTTTAAATCAAGGCAAATGTTATATACTGTTACATTGTCTAGATTTTTAACTTTTAGGTTATAATTACTATCTTCTAAAATAAAGTCTATATTGTCCTTACCTATTTCAATGGTATTATTGTCGATAAGATGTAATCTTGAAAAGACTTTATTTGAGAAAAAACCATATAAAACTAAGGCTCCTTCTATTAATATAGAAATACAAAATATAATTAATATACTTATAAAAATATTGTTCTTCAAAATTTTTTTCATATGATTATATTACTCCTTTTTACCTATAAGTTTTTTTATCACTCTTATAATTCCGGTTTTCTGTAAAAATTTTACAAAGTTTCTCCATGCAGGGTATGTCCATAATTTTTCTTTTATTTTTGACCATTTAGTAACCCTAAATTCTGGTGTAAGTTCATAATAATTTTTATTGTATTCTTGACATTGCCATGCAAATTGTTTATTACTTTCCTCTAAAAACAGGCAGATTAGTTCTTTAGTTATATTTAAATTATTAGAAAGTCCTTTTCCATTTTCAATTTTTCTATTATTAGGGTTCTTATATATTTCTTGAATTATATTGTCCATATTTTCATTCATCTGTTTAAT
This sequence comes from uncultured Clostridium sp., assembly GCA_946008205.1. Classification (GTDB taxonomy): domain Bacteria; phylum Bacillota; class Clostridia; order TANB77; family CAG-508; genus CAG-245. Next base: position 4,744 of record CAMGAZ010000134.1, read on the forward strand.
TGTAAATTTATTTAATATTCTATCTCTACATTTGGATTTGTACTTATCTAGATTATCTAAAACTTTATTTATTGCATTTACATAGTTTTCAATTTCTTCTTGTTTATACTTAAAATCAAAAATTTCATTTTCTTTTTGCAAACAAGGAACAATAACTCCTACATTTTTGTCTATTAATTCGTTCTGTCCCCCAACATCTGCAGATACAACAGGTACTCCCATTG
>CAMGAZ010000135.1 GCA_946008205.1 uncultured Clostridium sp.
AGAAAATATCAAATAATACAAAAAAATGTGTGAAAGAATTGTTATAAATACCTCAAGAAATATGAGAACATATAATGGAAACCTGGGACTAATTAATGCAAACACTGCAAAAGTATTACTAGCATGGCTAGATAAATGGGATATTCCTTATGACGAGATTTTATATGGAAAACCTTGGGCAGGACACAGAGGAATCTATATAGATGACAGAGCTGTAAGACCGGACGAATTTGAAAAATATACGTATGAGGAATTAGAAGAAATATGCAAAAAGTCGAGCCAAAAATAAAATTGCTATTAAGCTGAAACAGGCATTATAAAGAACAAACTAAGGAGATTGATTAATGAATATAGTTATAACAATGGCGGGAATGGGAAGTAGATTTAAAAAAGCGGGCTATGAAGAACCAAAATTTATGATAAAAGCTAAAGGGAAAACCCTATTTGAATGGTCAATGGACAGTTTAATTGCTTTCAACAATGGAAACTGCAAATATATATTTATCGTACGAGAACAAGACAATGCAAAGCAATTTATAAAGGAAAATATGAAAAAATATAATATTTCAAATATAAATATTATAGAGATAAAAGAGCTTACAGATGGACAAGCAACTACAGCAATGCTTGCAATATTATCTTGGTATGATGAAGAAGCATTACTATTTTATCATATAGACACATACATAGAAGCGAACCAAATGAATTTAAAACAAATACACGGAGATGGATTTATTCCTTGCTTTAATGGCGAAGGTGAGCACTGGAGCTTTGTAAAACTTGATGATAATGGTAAAGCAGTAGAGGTAAGAGAAAAAGAAAGAATATCAAATAATTGTACTATAGGCTTATACTACTTTAGAAATTGTAAATTGTATGAAAAATTATATAATGAATATTACATAAATAATAATGGTCAAGCAAATGGTAAAAATCAATATGAACAAAAAGAAAAATATATAGCGCCGTTATATAATTATTTAATAAAAAGAGGCGGAGAGGTATATATATCAACTATTCCAACCACTAAGGTACATGTGTTAGGAACACCAGAGGAATTGGAAAAATTTAAAGAAATAAATTTGTATTGATAAATATTGAAAAATCTGAAAATAACTTGAAATAAAAACTATGTTATGATAATATAATAATAGAAATAAAAAACTTTCCCTGCGTGGTACGTATAGAACGGAATTTTAGAACCAACAAACTTTAAAAGGGAGTCCGCCTTTGGATGTGGCGTGTATGCTTAGGCATTGCTTAAGAAACCCATGAGCATTCAACAAGACACCCACCTGTCTCGGCAGGTCCTTAAAATTTCATTCATCTTACGGCTAAGGCGGGGTATTTTTATGCAACTAAATCGTTACTTATAAATAGCGACGATTTAATTGCTTTTCAAGCATCTTAATAGTATAATAATTATATCACGGAATAAGGGGTAGTAGAAGTGAAGATAAAAGAAATAATAAAACAAGGTAACAGTGTTTTAAAGAAAAACAATTTTGATGATAGCTTGATTATATCAAAAGAATTACTTTGTTTTATTTTAAAACAAAGTAAACAATATTTAGTAATTCATATGGAAGAAGAAATTGAAGATGAACTTTATCATAAATTTGTAAACTATATAGAACAAATAATTTCTGGAAAACCATTACAGTATATAACGCACAAACAGGAATTTATGGGAATTGAATTTTATGTAGATGAAAATGTTCTTATTCCGCAACCAGATACAGAAATCCTAGTGGAGAAAGTATTGGATATATGCAGTAAAGGGCTAAAAGGAAAAACGATTAAAATTTTAGATCTATGTACTGGAAGTGGAGCGATAGCAATATCATTAAAAAAGATACTAAATGAAAATAATATAGCAAATGAGATAACTGCAAGTGATGTGAGTAGCGAGGCTCTATATGTCGCAAAGGAAAATAGTAAAAGGCAAAACGTTGAAGTAAAATTTGAAACGTCAAACTTGTTCGACAGCATAGAAGAAAATGGATTTGATATAATAGTCTCAAACCCACCATATATAAAAGAACACATAATTAATGAATTATCAAAACAAGTTCAAACTGAACCGAGAATAGCACTATCTGGCGGAAAAGACGGATTATATTTTTATAAGAAAATTGCAAATGAAGCGTATCAACATATTGTTAAAGGTGGATACTTGTGCCTGGAGATTGGATATGACCAAAGGAAAGAAGTATTAGATATATTAAAAGAACACGAGCAATACACGGAATCAGAAGTGATTAAAGACCTATCAAATAACGATAGATGCATAATATCAAAAATTATATAATAAAAGAGGTGATTATATGTCTTTTTCATCAGACTTAAAAGTTGAATTGAGTAGGATAAATAATTTGAAAAATAAACAAGAAGTACATGCGGAATTTCTTGGATATCTTGTAACTACCAATATTAACGTAAAAGGAAAGAACATAAAATTTTCTACAGAAAATGAATACAACATAAATAGATTTGCAAAATTGCTGAATAACATGTATATTGATAATTATAAAATTAAACTTTCAGGCAAAGCCTACAGCATAACCTTCAGAGACGAAAAAATAATTGAACAATTAGATTGCAAAAACATAGAGAAACTTTTGGCTGAAGATAATTTGAAAAAGGCATACGTAAGAGGAAACTTTATGGGAGCAGGTTCGATTAATAATCCAAATAATAAATATCATCTGGAAATAATTTTCGAAAAAGATGAATACGCAAATCTTACATTAAATTTATTAGAACAATATGGAATCAACAGCAAAATACTAGAAAAAACATTATATATAAAAGACGGAGAAGAGATATCAAACTTTTTAGCACTAATTGGAGGAAACTCAGCAGTACTAAAATTTGAAGAGATAAGAGTATTTCGTGAGATGAAAAACAATGTAAATAGACTAGTAAACTGCGAAACAGCCAACTTGAATAAAACCATTAGTGCATCTGTAAAACAAATAGAAACCATTAAGAGACTAAAAAAATCTGGAAAATTTAATAACTTACCAGAAGACTTAAAAGAAATAGCAAACCTTAGATTAGAAAATCCGGACGCGACCTTGGAACAATTGGGAAACATGTTAAAAAATCCAATTGGAAAATCAAGTGTAAGCCATAGATTCAAAAAATTAGAGGACCATTAGGGACGGTTCTCGATGGTCCAAACTGTCCCTAATTGGGGGAAGGAGAATAATATACAAATAAAATATGGAAGAAAAAGAAATAGGAATGTATATACATATGCCTTTTTGTAGGCAAAGATGTTACTACTGTGATTTTACATCTTATGCGGATAAATATGACAGAGTTGCAAGATATATTAAATGTCTAAAAAAAGAGATAGTACAGTATGCAAATGAAAACAGAATAATGTCTGAACATGGGTTAGAACCGCAATATGTGATTAATACTATTTATATAGGAGGGGGAACGCCGTCTTCAATTAATGAAGAGCATATAATAGATGTTCTAGATACAATAAAAGGAAATTTTAAAGTTAAAAATAATGCCGAGATAACAATAGAAGTAAACCCAGGAACAGTGGATAGAGACAAGCTAGAAGCTTATAAGCATTGTGGAATAAATAGACTTAGCATAGGATTACAAGCGGTTCAAGATGAGATATTAAAACGTATCGGGAGAATTCATACATATAAAGAATTTAAAGACACATATTACTATGCCAGAGAATCAGGATTTGACAATATTAATGTTGACCTTATGATAGATTTACCAGATCAAACTATCGATGATGTAAAAGAAAGTGTAAAGGAAATTTTGAGCTTAAAACCAGAACATATTTCTGTATATTCTTTGATATTAGAGCAAAATACTAAAATGTACGAAATGATTAGTTCAAAAATTGTATCGATAGCTCCTGACGAAATAGAAAGGCAAATGTATTGGTATGTAAAGAAGACATTGGAAAAGCACAAATATAACCACTATGAAATATCGAATTTTGCATTAGCAGGATTTGAATCCAGACACAATATGAATTGTTGGAATCAGCAAGAATATATTGGAGTTGGCGTTTCGGCAAGTTCTTTTATGGAAAATAAGAGATATTCTAATATTCAAGAAATAGAGACGTATATAGATAATATAGAAAAAGGAGCTCCAAATAGAAACTTGATTTTAGAAGAGACACTAGTTAAATAAAGTAAAATGAATGAGTTTATGATGCTAGGATTGAGGAAAATAACTGGAGTAGATATAAGAGATTTTGAGAAGACATTTAAAGTCAACCCAATAATGCAATATTGTAGGAGACTTGAAAAATTGAATCATGAAGGATTGATTGAGATAGATGCGAACAATATAAAATTAACCAGTAAAGGCATAGACTTAGCAAACTTAGTATGGGAAGAGTTTGTATAAAAATATATAATTAATGGAGGTACAAAATGAAAGAAGAATTTATAGAATTATTAAAATCAACAAATAGAGAAGGAATGGAGAATTTATTGAGATTCTTAGAGAAATCAGATTTCTTTACAGCACCAGCCAGTACAAGGTTCCATGGAAATTACGAAGGTGGGTTACTAGAGCATAGCATGAAAGTTTACGAAATATTTAAAGAAAAAGTAGCCAATAGTGGTCTAGGAACACCTGATGATACTGTTAAGATAGCTGCGTTATTACATGATATTTGCAAAACCAACTATTATAAGACAGACTACAGAAATGCGAAAAATGCTAGAGGAGAATGGGAAAAAGTACCTTACTATACTGTTGAAGACACAATTCCATATGGACATGGAGAAAAATCTGTAATGATGCTTACAGAATATATGAAATTAACAAATGAAGAAAAGTATGCTATACGTTGGCATATGGGATTCACAGAACCAAAAGAACTATACACAACAATTGGAGAAGCATATAAAAAATA
>CAMGAZ010000136.1 GCA_946008205.1 uncultured Clostridium sp.
AAACTATCTTATGAAACGTTAGAGCAATATTCAAAAGTGCTATCAACTGATGTCAATAAGCTTCAAGAGAAGTTTTATCAGAATTGTAATGGTTATGTTCCAAATGCATTCACATATCCATTCGGTTCTGTTTCTAAAGAGTCTATTCCCATTATAAAAAGTTTAGGTTTTAAGGCAAGCCTTTCATGTGCAAGTCGGAATTAATTACATTTCCAAAGATCCTGAATGTTTATATTTATTAAAAAGAAATAATCGAAGCTATGGTACGTCAACAAAAAATTTTTTTAATAAATTACTGAAATGATTACATCTTTCATTATATGTCTACAACAAAAGAGTGCCTACTTTATCAACTTGATAAAAATAGACACTCCTTCTTTAAACTAGAAAGTTTAGATTGTTTTATAAATTTATCACTCCTAGATGTTCTAGTAATATTTTTATTCCTAACAATATTAGAATTAATCCCCCTATAAATTCTGCCTTGTTTTCATATTTATCACCAAATTTGTTTCCAATTTTTACGCCTATTACTGATAGAATAAATGTTATAATTCCTATTGATATTACTGGTAATACAATATTTATTCTTAGACAAGCAAATGTAATTCCAACCGCTAAGGCATCTATGCTAGTAGCTATTGCCAATATTACCATCGTTTTAATGTCAATATTGTCATTACAATTTTCAGAATTTTTATTAAAGGATTCTTTTATCATGTTGCTGCCTATCGCACCTAATAATGCAAACGCTATCCAATGGTCTATACTAGTAATAAATTGTTCAAATGCGGTTCCTAGAAAATATCCTAAAACTGGCATTAATGCTTGAAATAAGCCAAAATATAATCCTATAATTATAGCTTTTTTCCAATTCATTTTCTCCATTGATAGCCCTTTGCATACCGATACTGCAAAAGCGTCCATTGCTAATCCTAAGCTTATTAGTAGCACCTCAAATATTTCCATAGTTTTCCTTTCACTAGCGCTCGTTATCATCGTGAGAAACATGAACTTTTTGTTTCTCTACTTCTTGGCATAGCTTTGAAAAGCCATCTACAAGTCCTCTTAGATCTTCCTCGTTAGATTTATAAGTTGCTATCTTTTTCACTTCGTCTGTACTGTTATAAGGGCAAATTACAATTCCATTATTACTTTTAATCTTTTGCATTGCCATTACATCATTTGCGCCATTTCCCATATAAATCATTTTCTTTATATCATCGCCTTTATGTGCTTTCATATAGCTTTCGACATAGCTTAATTTTTCCTCTCCATATTGATTAAGATTTTTATATTTCACTAATAACATCCTATTCGGAATATTTCTCCAGCCTGTATAATTATCTTGGATAGCTATTGCTGATTTAATATATGATACATAATTTCCAGATGTTTTGTTGTATTTAGCAAATGCCTCATCAAGTTCATCTAATATATATTTCATTTGGTCTACCGTCATTGGTGAAAGTATATGTATCTGTGCTGTTGCATCTTCTAACTTTTCTAATCTATTTATTTGTCGTAAGAATTGAAACATTACTGTTTCATCATATTTTCCGTCTATCTCTCTTAAGATTGTTCCTTCTAAATCTGTAAAAATTACTATATCACTTTTCATAATAAATCCTCCTATAAATAGTATGCTTAATTTTGCATTTTTATTTGTTCTTCTGTTATTAGTGGATAATGTACAAGTTCATTTCCCTCTAAATTTTCTTTATGCATATGCACTGCTGTAATTTGATGATTATTATAGGTTGTATAATAATATATGCCTTTATTTGTATTACAACAAGATGTATAAAGCGTTATTTCATATTTTCCATTATCTAACTCACAGCATCCTCTTTGTTGGTCAACTGAATTAAGAATATGGAAGAATTGACTAACACTTTCCATCTCTCCATCTCCAGAAATTGAGTTCATTTTTGTAAACGCAACTCTTACAAATCGAGATTGTGATGATAAATCTCCTGGAAGACCAATCGCTCCCATTCCACGGCTGTATGTTTCTAAGTTTAAGTCCTTTGAAAAGTTGTTTTCTGGAGATTTTGCAGACAAATGCATATAATTATTTAAGTTAAACATTTGCTTATCAAAAGGCGGATTATTAGTTAAAACCCCCACCGGATTTTCATATATCTTAATTCCTTCTTTTACAGCTTCTACTGTTATAGATTCTTCACTGTCGGAAATAATCCAATGTAATTGTGCAACTGGTAATTGTTCATTAAACGATGTATTTAATAAATTTATTTTTTCAACAAATTTTCTTGCTTCTTTTACTGTAGTGCATTGGCTAAGAATCCATGGAATAAATTCAAATTGTGCTACATTATCTTTTCCTTCCTCTTGTTCTCTATAAAACGCATTACCAACAAAATTTAGTCCTGCCATGCCTAGTCCCTTTTCATTTATAGCATCATAATACAATGGACAATTATCAATTACATGTGCCATACCAATTATTGCATAATGAGTATTTAATTTCCCTTGTTCTCTAAAATGAAATGGGAAATTGCGCGGAGTTATAGTAACCTCATCCCCATAAGGAAATTCGTAATCTAATGTACGTCCAAAGTAAAAGTCTTTTGTCTTATAAGTTGCTGCTGTGCACATAAATATCCCTCCTTAAATATTGATTATTATAATATCATAAAAGCAACTTATTATCAATACACATAAATGTTACATTCTTTCTTAATTATCTTTCCATCTTTTTAAAGTTGGGAATAATTTTTTACAATGTTCTTTCATTTCATCATTAGTCATTCCTGCCTGTGAACCATATTTAGAACACATTTCTATATATTCTTCCATTGTAACTTTGTCTATAAATTCACCATTTTTATAGCAATATTTACAATAATCCATATTAATGCTACCATCTTTATTTGTGCCTAATTGTTCATCTGAAGTTATAGGCATACCACAACTTTTTGAATTATTGGTTTCAACTTTAAAAGTATCTCCTGTTTTTATATCTAAATTTGTACATGCTAAATCTATTTTTAATGTTGACACTTCTTTTACTTCACTTGATATTACTTTTAAATCTTCTGTTACAATATTCTCTTTTTTATGAATTAAGCCAAATGTATTTAATAAAGCATAACCACCATTTAATATTGCTGATATTATTGTAACAATTAGAAATACAGCAAAAGCTGTCGCTATGTATTTAATAACTTTTTGAGCTGTTGTCATTTTATTTCAACACCACCAAATACTGCTGTTAAGTCTGCTCCTGTGAATTTTTCGCCATCAAAATTTACATTTTGTCCTGCAAATGTCGCACAATAACTATTCTCTCCGCTTCTTTTTTCATTTAATTTTTTTATTTCACTACTTACTTTTCCGCCTAAAGCATCTTTAAAAATGATTGATAATCCAATGATTACTAAAATTGTAGGAAATGCTAATTTCCATATTAAATCAAAATCCAAAATATTTTGGCATCCTAAAAGTAAAGCTACACCAATTAGTAATCCTATTAAATTTCCTGTTTTTTCATTATCTTTAAATAGTCCTATAAAGCATGGTACGATAATGAATAATGTCCACCATCCATCAAAAAATATATTAATATTCGTTATTCCAAGTGCATTTCCTCCTATTATTAAACCAATAATAATTAAAACTATTCCCCATAATACATTTCCAAATTTTTTCATTATTTATCTTCCCCCTTTTTATTTAATACCCATTTATTGTTTGGATTTTCTTCTAATAGCATTAATGCTTGAAATTCATAAGATAGTAAATCTTGTATTTGGTTATCTGTTAATTTAATAGTGCCATTTGCTACTAATGTCGCAATTCCATGACAGAAGATCCACATTTTTGTATGAAAATCCTTTATATCTTCTTCTTTTAAATCTGCGCTTATCTTTATCAATTTTTCAATTTCCTTGTAATCCGCTCCATCTTTTGCAACAAACGCATCAGGGGTTAAATCTGTATCACTCATAAATAAAGTTTGAAACAATTTTTTCTCTTTTTGAGCAAATTTTATGTAATTCATTCCAACTTGTTTATATTGTGGTATTCCTTCTATCATATTGTCTAATAAAAATTTATAAAAAATGTACATACACAGCCGTAAAGAAAATAACAGTCTTGAATTTTTTGTATATACTTCATAGAATGTTATTTAATTATTGAATATATAATTTTATTTTCTCTGTGACCTGTTTTACTATTTATTTTTCTATTATGCAAAATTGCTTCTTCAGACATTCCTACATTCTCTATAATTTTGCGTTTTAGTTTAATTAGTTTTTCACATCCATCATAAAATTCTGTTATAAGAACATTTTTCATCCTCCTAGTGCTTCATTTTAATTAATATCTTTTTATTTTATACTTCTTTTCTTTTATTTGCAATATTCTTTAAAAAAAATATATTTTTTGCAATTTTATAATTACTAAATGTAATTTTCTATTTTATTTTCTTTTGAAATAGTTTATAATTAATAAAAATGTGTTTATAGGTTGCCAAATGAAACCTAAATTTTATATTTATAAGGACTGATTAACATGATTAATACTGAAAGAAATCCTGAATTTTTAAATGCTTTTTTGGATTATACTGCTACTATATTAAATAAATCACCTAACACAGTTAAGGAATATAATTATGATCTTAACAGATTTTTAAAATATATTATGTTTCATCTGGGTTTTACATCCGAGAGAAATATTGACGCAATTGATATTCACAGCCTTACCTTAAATGATTTGAATAGAGTAACATTAGATGATATTCACTCATATTTATTTTATTTAGCTAATACTTTTCAAAGTAAACCCGCAACGCGAGCAAGAAAAGCTGCTAGTATTAGAGTCTTCTTTAAATATATCTCGCTAAAAGGAATCATTTCTAAAAATACATCTAT
>CAMGAZ010000137.1 GCA_946008205.1 uncultured Clostridium sp.
GGTCTATGGTGTGCCATAATTTATAGCGTTAATTTTCAATCACGTAATTTCCCACAATTTCACATAATTTCACATAATGTTTTATCAACACCTGTGTTACTATAAAGGTGTCCTAAAAAGGGCAAACATCAAATAAAGTCGAAAAGACTAGGAAGGAGAATTAACGATGTTTGAAAATTTAAACAACACAAGCGTAAGCACAATTAAGGAGGGAGTTGAACTTGAAAAAATGGAATTTAAGAAGTTAAGAGATTTCTTAAATATGGAACTATTAGTAGATGGTTTTTTCATTAGCTATAAAATTAATATGCCAAAGAGAGCAGTAGAACAGTTCAAAACAATTAGAGATGATAAAGATATGTTAAATGCAGTATTAACAGGTCACTTAAAGTTAACCGATATTAAGACAATGCCAACAAAGAGCGGTATTACAGTTTCTTACAAGTTAACTGATTGCTAATTGCTAGAATAGCGCTCAAAGGCATTTTAAAGCCTACTAGAGCGCTTTTCTTTATAGGAAGGGTAAATATACCTATTAATTAAAATTAATGAATAAAGGTGGTTAAAATGTATAAAGTAGAAGAAAAGCATATATTAAGAGATAAAACGATAACATATTTTCATAAATTTAAAAATTTTGGGCAATGTATAGAGCATTGTTCAAGTTTAATAGAAGTGGCTAATTATGGGCATTTGAATGTTACATTTAGTGTATATGATGATGAATGTCTTGGAGTATGGAACAGTGAGGAATATAAAAAATGTGGTACGAAATAACAGTATGTAAAACATATTTAGAAAATGATGGAATAAGACGTTCTTACTATGATAAATTTAAAAGTGATGAATATGATGTAACAAGAAAAATATATGCTCAATTAGTTGGATATTATATTCCTGTTGATTATTGTCATGTAGAGATAATACTTAAGGAATGGGATAATGGTAAAGATTTTATAATTGCTAATTGGCAAAATAAGGAGATTGAAAATGAGATATGTAGTTAAGTTAGAAAGAATTACACGTTCTTTAGGTAATAATGAATATGCATTAAGAGAGTTTGATAATTTTGAAAATGCTATAGATTATTATAATGTTTTGATTAGTATTAATTTATATAGCCCTAGAGAGACTATAATAACGTTACGTGAAGATGGCAATATTATAGGTTTGTGGAATAGTGAAACTAGAAGGGAGAATATAAAATGCAAATAAAACTAAAACAAGCAATTTATGACTTATACACAGGTATTCTCATTCTATATGCCATGTATGAAAGTAATTATGATGAAGAATATCTTAATGCATATGTATATAAAATTAAATATAAATACATAAATTATGCATATAATAGAAGAACAGGACAAGAGTACAAGTGCAAAAGAAAAGGCATAAGAGAAAAAGAAGAAATAGTAGTCTCAAGTGATGAAGAAAATATCATATGTGAGATTACTGATATTGAAAGAGTACATAGAGCTTTTAACTATTTTGAAGGCTATATAGAGAGTGATGATTATCAACTTGTTAAGGAATTAGCAAGGTTAGAAAGTAAAATTAAAGGAGCATAATATATGGGTAGAAAAGCTGTTGAAAGAGAGTATTATAGATTATTACGTAAATATGAATATCAAGAACGATATAGAGTAGGTGCATATAAAGGATATGTTAGAGGTTCTCTATTGCAACAGTTTTCTTGGAGGGATGATTTTATTAATACAGTTACAAGTATTGAGGGGGATAACTATGATACTGTTAAGAGAAAAGTAGCAGTATTAAGAGATATTACCCAAAAAGGTGGTCAAAGGATGGTTGAACTTGGAACAGGTAGTGGAAGGAATAAATGGGTAAGTGAGAGAATTATTCGTGAGGCGGATATTGCTCAAAGTAAAGCTAATTATGAAAATTATCAATTATATGGTGGTGTTAAAACTGCAACTGAAATATATAAGGAGAGAAATATTCAAGGTGATAGCACTTATAAGTCTCAAAATTTTGAAAGTAACCCCTTTGCAGTTATTATGCCAACACTTCCTTCACTACCTATGGCAAGAACGTTTGAGTTAAAGGCAAGTGGTTATGAAATAGGAACAAAATTACCTCCTTATCTTGAAAAATTAAAAAAAGAAAACCCTAACAATCCTGAGGTAATACAATATGAAGGGTGGTTATATAACAATGTAAATGTGCCCTTAACTGAATTAGGCGATATTAAAAATTTAAAAAGATATGGTAAATTATTTAAAGGAGCGGACTATGAGGTAGACCCAAAAGAGAGAATGAATATTCTTAAAACTTCGTATATTAAGGCTATGTTTAAAGAAAATTCAATTTACAACAAAGAATTAGGTAATTTTGATAAGAGTACAATGCAATTAATTAATAGAGTTAAAAGAAAATTTAGAAAACTAGAAAAAACTGATTTATTATATTTACATATAGCATATAATGATACATTTAATTGGGGATATATTTATAGTGACGTGCATTATATAGATGCTTTAAGTCAAATAGATACTGTTATTAGTAACTTTAACAAGATGAAAAAATCAATTGAAAAAATTACAAGTAAGGATAGTAAGAAAAAATTAAGCAAGGAGCAACAAATATATCTAAATTTTAGAAAGACTATGGGTAACTTCTATGATTAAGTCATATAGCGCCGACTTTGAGACAACAACTGACCCTAACGATTGTAGGGTGTGGGCATGGGGTATTATAAATATTGATGACTTAAATGAAAAATATGTAGGAAATAATATCGAAACATTTATGTTGCAGTGTCAAGATTTAGGCACATGTGATATTTACTTCCACAATTTAAGGTTTGATAGTCAATTTATTATTTATTGGATGTTAACAAATAAGTTTGAGTTTTCAAGTAACAGTATGGAATTAGAACCACTTGAATTTTCTTTACTGATGAATGGAAGTAATACCATGTACAATTTAAAGGTGTGTTTTAAGGCTTTTACAAATAAGAAGGGTAAATATATTAGACAATGTGTAACTTTCAAGGAAACTCTTTAAAAGATACCATTTAGCGTTGCTAAAATCGCAAAAGATTTTAAACTACCTTTATCAAAACTTGAAATAGACTATCACGAAAAAAGACCATACGGTCATGAACTTACTCAAGAGGAGCAAGATTATTTGAATAATGATATTGAAATAGTCGCAAGAGCTTTGAAGATACAGTTTGAACAAGGTTTAACTAGGCTTACAATTGGAAGTGATGCCCTTCATTCATATAAAAGAACAATGCCCTCTTTTGATGAATATTTCCCTCAACTTGAAAAGCCGATTGATACATTTTGTAGAAGGGCGTACCATGGTGGATGGTGTTATGTAAACCCAAAATTTCAATGTAAGGATGTTGGAAAAGGAATGGTATTTGATGTTAACTCGTTATATCCTTGGGCACTATATTACAATGAATACCCTGTTGGTAGACCGATATATTATGAAGGTAAGTACGTTGAAGATAATGAATATCCCTTATATATTCAACGTATACGTTGTTTCTTTAAGTTAAGAAAAGGTAAGTTTCCTATTATTCAATTGAAGAATAGTGTTAACTTTATGAATACGGAATATGTTGTTGAAAGTGATGATGAATATGAACTTACCTTATGTAATGTAGATTTACAACTATTTTTAGAAAATTATGAAGTTGAAAATATAACTTATTTAGACGGTTTTAAGTTTAAGAAGGAGAAGGACTTGTTTAAGGACTATATAGACCAGTGGACTTATGTTAAAGAGAATAGTGTTGGCGCTATCAGAACCATTGCCAAAACCATGCTCAATTCGATTTACGGAAAGTTTGCCACTAACCCACATGTTATAGAGAAAAAACCTGTTCTTGAAAATAACGTTATTAAATATGAAATGAGTGATGAATATGATAAAGGAGGTATATATGTACCTGTTGGTTTATTTTGTACCGCATATGCAAGAGAAAAAACTATCCGTACTGCTCAAAAAGTTTATGATAGATTTATATATGCGGACACTGATAGTTTACATATAACAGGAACTGAAGTACCAAAGGCAATTGAACATGATGTACACCCTACGCATTTAGGTATGTGGAAGTTAGAGAGTACATTTAATAGGGCAAGATTTTTGAAGGCTAAAACGTATATAGAAGAAAACGAAGAATTAGAGGTTAAATGCGCCGGTATGCCTCAACCTGTTAAAGGTAAAGTAACATGGGATAACTTCAAAGTTGGGTTTAGTGAATATGGTAAGTTAGTACCTGTCAATGTTGAAGGGGGCGTAGTTCTTGAAGATAGAGCATTTACAATTAAAAAATTTAAAATGAATAAACCTATTGCATAATAAAATAATATGTGCTAATATAATAGTGTAGTTAGGGTAAGTAAGTGCATTTAAACTTACCACTTGCACCGAGGTTTGTAGCCTTAAGATGGTAATGTTAGCGTGGTTGCTAAGGTGTATCACTTACTCTTAACTGCATAAGAGAAGAAAGAAGGAGAAAAGAAATGTTAAACGTAGAAAAATTTAAAAAAGAAATAAGTGATATTGGTTTAAATGGTTTTGGTTGTACGAAAGATAACGAAATTAAGCGTTGTGCAGATATTTATTGCACTGATTGCATATTTTGTGATAATCGTAGGTGTTCAAGTCGTAAAATTGTTAAATGGTTATCAAGTGAATATAAAGACCTTATTTTAAATGAAGAAGAAAAAAAGATTTTAAATGATTTAATTGAAGTAAATAAAAAACTTACCAATAGTAAATTCTTATATGTAACAAAATTACCTACAAATAATAACTATAGCAAATGTTATTTATATCTTACCTTTGAAAATTGCAATATTTGCGATACTGTAGCGTTTTATAGTGATACTATATTTAAA
>CAMGAZ010000138.1 GCA_946008205.1 uncultured Clostridium sp.
AATACTACAGTTCTTTACGTCCAAGGCAAAGGTCATGACGAAAAAGACGATTTAATTAGAATGCCCTACCACGTCGAAGCAGCCATCAGAGATTATCTAAGCGTTAGAAAAGCAAATGATTTAAGCGAGCCTTTATTTACCAGTACTAGCAACCACAATGTCGATGGACGAATGACTACTCGTTCTATCAGACGCATTGTTAAGACCGCCTTTATATCTGCTGGATATGACAGCCCGCGCCTAACTGCTCACTCTACTCGGCATACTGCGGCTACGCTTAGTCTGCTTAACGGTGCAAGTTTGCAGCAGACGCAGGAATTACTGCGGCACAGAAATATTGGAACAACTGAAATCTATGCCCACAATATCGATGCCACTACTAACCCAGCAGCTACAGATGTTGAGAAGGCCATCTTTGGTAAAAGTATTTAGACATATACAATATGAAGAAACTCGAAAATAATTGATTAACGTGATTTTTTAATTGGTCGACTTGGTGCGAGTAGCACTATTTTAGGCACTATGTAGTGCTTAAAATATACTAAAATCTTGTTATGACATAGCTCTATGCAATATAAAAGACACTACAATTTGTAGTGTCTTTTTGCTATATATGGTTAATTGATTTTAGTAATTAAAATTCTGTTTCATAGTTGAAATTAATTACTTGTGCTGCATCAAATGTTTGAACATATCCATCACCATCAGTTAAACCTATTTGAGTATTATTTATAAAGTGCGCATCTGTTGATCCATGGATTTGATTTGCAATGTCTAATGCTTGTTGTTTTGTAGTAGGATTCCAGATATATTCTTCTGTACCGTCTAACTTACCCAAAATTGTCACTTTAGGCATTTTAGCTTTTATAGCTCGTCCATCAAGATTTGCCACTGCATTATTTAAATTTGAAATAATGTTTTGAACCTCTGTTGATGAATGCTTGATGGTTGCAATGCTACGATCAAGTGAACAGTATTCAGCTTGTTGCATTGCATTAAGATATGCTTTTTGCTTATCAAATGTTGAGTCATAAGCAACACTTTTAAGCACATCAGCTTTTTGAATAGCTTGGCTTAATTCATTGTAATCAGCATCAGTAGCCCAGTTTGTATTAGGTGTTTGGTTTGTGGGGGTGTTGGTCTTATTACTGTTCTGGTTTGCGTTAGTAGATTGATTATTTTGCTTGTTAGATGAATTTACATCAGGCTTGGAACTACTAGAATTATTTGAACTGGTAGTATTAGTTCTACTATCAATTTTAGCGCTATTTTGTTTTACATTATTTGAAGTATTATTTTGCTTCGAAGTGCTATTTTGAGCTTTATTTGGACTGTCACTGCTGATTGGTCCATCGTAGGCTAACAGTACATTGCTTGAACGGACGTATTGATTGTCGCCAATTTGAACATATTTTTTACCTTTAATCTTCAAAACTTTGCCGTAGTAAGTTATGTCATGATTTTTTAATAACTTCTTACCTCTAACGCGCTGTCCCTTGCTATTGTAAATGTATGCATTGTGCAATAGTGTAGTTTCATAGCCGTCACTTAAATCTGTTGTAGCAGAAAACTTTTTACTATTGAAGTTAACAGCTTTGATGTACAAATTACCAGCAATAATGTTGTACTTTTTGCCGTTAAGAATGATTGAACCAATTACATTTACACGACTGCCTTTACGATAAAGTTTGTGATTGGCACGTTTGCCGTTGTAATTATACGCATATGCGTTGTGTGTCAGTCTTTGATAGCCTGTTGAAGCATTTGCAGTTTGTGCGTTTAGGCCAAATAAACTTGCTGCTACCAATGCTGCAGCATAATATTTATAAATTTTTTTCATTGTGTTATCCTCTCACTTTTCTCTAAATAAATTATATTACTATTATTTTATTTAGGAGAAAGTATAAGAAGAAACTCGAAAATAAATGATTTTCTCTTGGTATTTAAAAATCACTATCCCCACACGTTGCTATAAAATAATTGGATAATTGCTGATCTATCAGTAATTAATTACTAGATCCCTTTGTGTCCTTTGTAAGGCCATATAAGAGGAAAAACAAAACTTTTATTTATTATTACCTTTTTTTGCATTATCTATTTCATCTGGATTTTCATATAATTCCGGATGTTTTTCTAGATATAGTTGTATCTCAGTTACCATACGTCCATACTTTTGATCATTGACAAACATTTCGTAAAAATCTTCGGGTCCTTCTTCAACAAATGGATAAAAAAGAAGATAAATCAAAGCGAAACCTGGTACTAGATCATGTATTCGGCACTGCTTTTACCTTACTACACCTGAGTTTGGCTTATTTGGGCGGTACTTTAATTATTCAGCATTTTATTAATATGTTCCTGCCTAACCATGTAGTCTCGACAGAGGTACCCTGTGTTGTAGGTGGACTTTTAGTAGTTATTTTAGGCATATTTGGCTCATATGGTGCTCTGCATTACATGTTTTTAGGTACTAAACTAGAACGAATCTTTCCGGGCTATTGGGGTTAAAAGGATTGAAACTAGGAATTTTTTTGTCTAAGTATTAGATACTATAATATATATTAGTATCTAGTATATTGGGCGAATTAAGAAAGGACATTACTCAAAAACTAACAATGAGTAATGTCCTCTTTTTATTATTTATAAAATTTGAAATACTGAATTGCGGGAACAACAAAAATATTTTGTAAATAAGCAACTGTATCATCAATTGCAAGTTGAGGGTAAGGAGTATTTTTTAATCGATTACAGAGTTCTTGGTATACCCATGCAACGTCAAAGGGCTCATGGTATGAAAAGGTAAATAGCATTTTGGAATTCTTTCCTTTTCTACTTTTATAAACATCAGCCCCTAAAGTCAAGATATCTCGTATTCCATCAGCAGCATAAGTATATTCAGATAAGACATGAAAATTTATCTTTTTGAAATCTATTGTCGTTAATGACTTGGAAATTTCAAAAATTGGATACTTAGATGTTTTATAGAGATGTGGTGCTTTGAGACATAGATTCCACAATTTTTTATTCAATACAAACTTATTTAAGTTGTTAATATCTAAATATAAATGGCTAATGCTATTTAACCCATAATTCAGCAGTATTTGATTTGCGTCTTTTCCAAAAATATTTTCAGCATTGATTACCACACTACGTTTGCCATAGTAAAAAGTATTATTAAACCATTTGATTACATCATTCGTGTTAAGATGGATCGGTGCCAATTCGCGATATTTATTCAATTCTGTCATTGGTTTTTGATAAAAAATTGATAAGCTCTCTAAGTTAAAAGTATTTATGTAAATATATCTTACGTCGCCGCGTAGGTTATTATATAGCCATGATCTAGTTACATGTAGTTTCTGAGCCAATTCAGGCAAAGTAAAATCCCAATCAGATTTTTTTATTAATTCGCCTGTTTCAACTTCTTCTAAAAAATTCTTACGTTGTCTTATAAGAACTAAATTTTTATAAAATTTCAATTTTTTTATTTTTACAACAGTTTCTTTAGGCAGTTTACCCAAAAACTCCTCTATTTTTTCTTCTTTGTTCATTGATTTCGCCTCTAGATACTAATACATTTGTTAGTATCTACATTGTATAATAAAAAATATAAATGCCAATATTCAGGTTGTATTTATCATATATTGGAGGTTATCTATGGCTTACACAATATCTTTGCCAACAAAGACTTACAAAACGCTTAACGGTGAATATACAATTACTCAAGAAAAACAAAAGACAGGAAATTTGGTCAAAACGCGATTTAACATCGTGGCAACTGGTGTGACTAAAGAGAAAACTACTGATTGGATGAATACACCTTTATCGGATCCTATTGACATAATAAAAAAAGCCATGCCCTCTATTACTGATAACTTACCACTGGTAGAATCTAATGATAAAGGTAGAACCTATACTTGTTCCGCTTATTTACTTAAAGGCGGTAAAGTAATACGGCTATACTTGCCAATCACAGATACCATTAATCGATTAGGTCACTTAATCGAACAACATGATTCACTACAGTTATCCGATGGCGAACATGTATACAGTGTAAGCTATAAAGACATAGAAGCATTAATCATACGTTAACTCGTTAAGATTGCTCTGAAACATAATTTTTTTATTATAAAGTAAACAAAATGGAACTTTTGTACATAAAAATAGCAACAAAAATCCTTTTTTGTCTGCAAATATGCAAAGTCATATATATCTTTAGATCATAATTTGCTAAATTAAATAAAAAATATGAAACGGAGATTTTAAAATGATTGAAAAAGAAATTAATATAAAAACGACTAGTAATGCAGCTAAGGATACCGTTAACACTCTAATCAAAATGCATAATACAGTCAGTGCTGTCAAATATATTGATGCTCTAGAAAAGGATGCTCAATTTTTTAGGCCAATCAAAAAAGCATACAAGCTTGTCACGCAAACAGTACTAGATATTGACAATATCGATGTTAAATTACATGATCTTCTTTTTCTTCTACTCATTGAAGCCAAGTTAGCCTATGAGCTTTTTTGCGAAAACTGTAAAAATAGTGAAATCAGCCAATTGCTGACAATCACTCATTATCAAGCAACTGAAATGCTTATGATGCTTAATGACTAAAAAGAAAAGATCAGTATGACCCAATACTCTCAAATAATAGTATTGATATACATACTGATCTTTTTATCTATCTAAGTGATTTGCGATAACCTGCAGCTTTAGCTGCAGCTTCTGATGGAAAGTATACAGCATTTGATTTACTGATATGGTAGTTTTGACCGTTCATCACATGGTAGATTTTACTATTTTTGTTTCCTACTACTCGATGCTTTGCGGTTGAAATCGTACCCTTTTTGCTTTTAATGATACGGTTCTTCTTTACGG
>CAMGAZ010000139.1 GCA_946008205.1 uncultured Clostridium sp.
TAGCCGTCTCAACATTTATTAAACGATAGCAATCTTCTTCTACATTATAACGTTCTGCACATTCATTTTGTACTTTTTTTATTATTGAATAATCCTCAAGAAATTTCGTATTAAATTTTGATGAACCTCCACCAAAACGATAATAATACAATGGCTTGCTTAACGCCACCATTTTTCTTGCTTTAGGAAGCACTTGAAGATTAATACATAAATCTTCTCCCATAAAATTCGAATAAAACACAATATCATCAAATAAAACTTTTCTATAAAGTTTCCCCCAAACTTGAACAGGAAAAGCCAAGGCACCAAAAAAACCTTTATAATATTTACTCATAAAGTCTTTTTGAGTAATTTCTGATTCTATTTTAATTTCAAAAACTTTCTTAATTAACTTTGAATACTGGTAAAAACTAAATATTACAACATCAGTATCATCATCCATATGATTTAACGATTCCTCAACAGCATTTAATGAAATAAAATCATCCGAATCAACGAACATTATAAACTGAGAGTTTGGTGATACTTTTGACAATCCGCTTTTTCTAGCTAATTGTAAGCCTTCATTTTTCTTACTATACAGCTTTATGCGATAATCTTTATCAGCATATTGTTGGCACAGTTCCAAACTACTATCTGTTGAGCCATCATTCACAATAATTATTTCGAGATTTTGATATGTTTGTCTAACTAATGAATCTAAACATTTAGTTAAATATTTTGATGTATTATAAACCGGAACAATAATACTGACCATCTTTTCTTCCATATCAAACTCCCTTTATTACTCAAAAATCAATTATCTATGCTAATATAATACTTTGTTAAATAACTTGCTATCACATGAATATCATAGCCTGCTGATACAATATTACTTGAGGTATCTATTCTTTCATACGGTAACATACTTATTATTTTATCAACCCATTCTTTGGCAGACTTTTCAAGACTTAAAAATTCTACATTACCAGTAACATCTGACTCAAATGAAATTGAATCCGACAAAACACACTTCAATCCACTCGCCTGAGCTTCAATAGAAGACACAGGTAATCCTTCGTAAATTGATGGCATAATAAATATATCAAATGCCTGTAAAATATTAGGTATGTCTTCTCTTAAACCAAGAAACAAAACTTTCTTTTCTAAATCCAAATGATTGGCTTTATCAAGTAAACTATTTAATTCTTCGCCTTTACCGGCAGATACAAAAATTGAACTTATTCCTAATTCGTTAAGTTCCTTAAGAATATCAAGAATAAAAGTGTGATTTTTGTTTTTATCAAGTCTACCTATATGACCTAATACCAATTCGTCTTTCTGTATATTCCATTCTTTTCTCAATTCATTACGGATTTTTTCATTAAAAACATATTTTTTGGTATCTATTCCGTTTTCAATAATTATAGCTTCATCTGCTTTATTTCCATATAGCCACTTTGCAGCCTCGCTTGAGCAAGCAAATTTATAATCACAACAATTATTGAAGCCTATTTTCAAAATTGACTTGACTAAAGCTTTTATACCAAACCCTTCAGCACTGCTGTGTGAATGAGCTATTGTAACACAACCAAATTTTTTTGCAATTCTAAGATGAATATTAGCCGAACTATCAAGATGGCTATGAACAATTTTATACTCAGGATGAGAAATGAAAAAATTATTCCACCACTTACAATAAGTAATATGATTTACAATTCTGTAATCCGGACAATGATAAATTGTTCCGCCTAACTCCTCAATTTCTTCATCAAAATCACATTTTTTATCTGTATGTACAACAAAATCAAACTGAATAACATCTCTATCAATCACACGATACAGATTCATTAAAAAATTTTCAATTCCTCCACGATTCATTTCGTGAACAACCATTAAAACTTTTTTCATAAATTATACCAAAAAATTGACATATCCTTCCGTAGCATTATCCCTATGTATTATCTTACAAGGATTGCCGATTACAATAGAATGAGAAGGTACATCACAATTAACATACGAATTTGGGGCAACCAACACATCGTCACCGATTGTAATCTTTCCGACAATAGTAGCGTTAATTCCTATATAGACTTGATTTCCTATTGTTGGTGCACCTTGTCTCTTACCTCTGTTTTCTTGACCAATAGATACACCTTTAGACAAATTGATATTTTTACCCAATTTTGCACCATTATTAATCGTAATATTATATGGGTGAGATATTTGTAATCCAGATCCGATTTCTATACTGGGATTAATTTCTAAACCGTATTTTGTTTTCAAATGTCTATGATAAACAAACCAGACAGTTTTAGAAAGTAATCTTTTATTGTTAATACGTTGAAGCTTTCTGTATGTATAAACAAATCTCACTCTATGTTCAGTTAGGTAAGAGAACACAAAACGACAAATACTGTATTCTTTACCGGTCATTCTATAGTAATCTTTTTTTAAACATTCGTTCATAAATTTAAATCCTCAAT
Organism: uncultured Clostridium sp.; assembly: GCA_946008205.1. Classification (GTDB taxonomy): domain Bacteria; phylum Bacillota; class Clostridia; order TANB77; family CAG-508; genus CAG-245. The sequence continues at coordinate 2,466 of CAMGAZ010000139.1, forward strand.
ATTAACTAAAAAAACTAAAATCGCCAATAGGAATACTCTTGAACCTATTATCAAAATGACCATAGACAATATATTCTGAATAATAGAAGAAAAAGAAGTAACAAACAACTACCGCAACTTTCATCGGTGCTCTCCACTTTGGAGTAACCATATTAAACAATCTCGGTAATGCAATTATCGGAAAAATATAAAAATAATTAGCAAGCCTTGCAAAATAATTAGCTGTACCAAATAGTCCAACAAACATTATTTCTCCATTAAGAAAAGAAAGATTCATACAGAGTCCCTCTGCCCTTGTAACCTCGTATTCGGGAGAATTAACCTTTTTTCTCAATATAAATGACATAACAAATGGAACTAAACATACCAATACTCTCAAAGGATTAACTCCTTCTCCTGAAAAAGAATCAACGGTATATTCTTCGCCTAACATATCCGTAACGTTTAATACTGTTCCCAGAAGTGGTTTAAGCATTAAACCGGAAACTAAGAAAATTAACACCCAATAAATTGTTCGCTTATCCTGCCATGGAACAAAAAACAACAAAGGAACGATTAAATACAAAAATGAATATGCATGAAATGTTTCTGCGATAAATATCCAAAAAATAAACCAAAACCACTTTTTATTTATTGCTTTATCAACAGCGACTAAACAAAATGCAACAGCAACACATTGCTTAATTGCTGCGAGAGGGAATGTAAACACCAAGCAAACAAATAAAAACATGGACATAAGAAAATCCGATGAATACTTATGAATGAACCAAATATAAATCATATAGGTCAATACTGAATACACCATTATAAAACCTTGAGATGTTATACCTAAGCTTTTCATTAACATATTCAAAATATTAAAACCCGGATTTGCGCCAAATGAGTAATCAATCCTTGATAAATCAAATTCCTTCGATAAAAGATTATACGAATGTATGTAGGCAGAGGTATCTTTATAATTAGTCCTCAACCCGGCAAATAATGCCATTGTGACAATTATAAATATCCACAAAAACTTTTCCTGATATACATATTTGTTTTTCATTGGATCTTTTCTGGAAAATAAATTAGAAAAGAGCGTAATGGTTAAACTGATAGCTACTACGGGAACTAACTTCCACATAAATTATTTCTCCAAATTCTAACCAAATATTCTTTCAATCGTTTTGCTGATTACATATTTTTTATCAAATTTTCCAGCAAAATGATTATGGGAAGCCTGTCCCATTTCAACCTTTTTGTCATAAGGCAAATCAATAAACTTTTTCATTTTGTCGTACAAATCATCGGCATTTTTAGGTTCTGCAAGAAAACCTGTTTCACCGTCTATTACAGCCTCCAAACATCCGTGGATATTACTTGTAATAATCGGTCTGCCCATTGCACCGCATTCAAGATTTGTATTTGCCATGCCCTCATGCCGTGATGGGAGAACAAAGCAATGTGCTCTTTCTATAAATGGCTTGACATCATCTTGATATCCGTGATATTCAATAACGCCGTCCTCAACAAGCTGTTCTGTAACATCTTTGTAATCATCCTCGTAAGGACCAACTATATCAAAATACACATTATCGTACTCTTTTTTGATACGCTTTGCAGCCTCAAATAATTCGTCAATTCCTTTTTCCTGCATCACTCTGCCTACAAACAAAAATCTTATCTGTTCATCATTAGGATAAGCGGTAAACGGATATTCTTCAAGATTTACGCCTGCGCCGTTATTAAGCAGGCACTGTTGCTCTTTTACAATTCCGTAATCCTTGAAAATCTGCATATTCTCGCAATTTTCAAAAATCACTGTTTGTGCCTTTTCACAAGCAAACTTGTACATTTCAACAAACACTTTTAACATTACACCGTGAGATTGAAACGCTGTTCCGAGACCGGTTATATTAATAACATAGGGAATACTTCTATTCTTACAAAGCATGCCCATATAGATATTAGGCTTAATCGTATATGTAATAACCAAATCGGGTTTAATCTGATTTAAGATTTTTCTGTATTTACCGATTAATTTCAAATCGGTTACGGGATTCATTCCTCGTCTGTCAAGTTCTGTTTCGATAAACTGACATCCCATATCAACCAACGGCTGAACTAAATCACCGTTCGGTAACGATATATATACCTCATGACCGCTATTCAAAATTTCTTGAAGTAATTCTTTGCGAAACTTGTAAAGTCCTACATCAAAATTAGCAACTACTAAAACTTTCATTTAATCTTCCTTGCAGGTACGCCTACATAGGTACCATTTTCTGTTATATCTTTTACTATTACTGAACCTGCCCCGATAATGCAATCTGAAGCAATGTTTATCACTTGCTTTGTGCAGGAGCCTGCTCCAATATGAGTAGACTTACCAATTGTTACAACACCAGCAAGAGTTGCATTTG
>CAMGAZ010000140.1 GCA_946008205.1 uncultured Clostridium sp.
TTGTCTTATTATGTTTTTGTCTTTATCCTCTTTTATATGTTTTACAGTATAACGTCATCTCCTATACAATGTATCTTCTCCCACGGAATTACAATATCATTTTTATTAGAAAACATACCTCTAAATTTGTTTTCTCCAGGAACGATTATAGATGTAATTGTTCCTGTTTCTAAATCAGCGCAAACATCTTGTACAAATCCCATTCTTTTTCCTGTATTTATATCTATGACTTCTTTATGTTTAAAATCAAGTCCTTTTCCTTCCATATTTGCCTCCATATTTTATTATATGCTAAAAAAAGTAAAAAAGACTATTGAACTTTTATTTTGTCAACAGTCTATTAAATTCTAATTATTTATTCTTTTTATATGGTTTATATCACTTTTTTCTAATCTCGACACTTGAGCTTGTGATATTCCAATTTCTTCAGCCACTTCCATTTGAGTTCTTCCTTCAAAGAATCTTTTGTTGATAATGTTCCTCTCCTTTTCTTTTAGTTTTTTCATAGCTTCTGAAATAGTTATATCATCTGCCCAATTCTCGTCGCTATTCTTTTTATCTTTTATCTGATCTTCTATATATATGTTATCAGTGTCATCTCCATATACAGGCTCCTGAAGCGAAACTGGTTCCTGTATTGCATCTAAACAAAAAACAACTTCTTCTTTCTCTACTCCTAGTTCTTTAGCTATTTCTTCTACTGTTAATTCTTTCTGTTTTTCTTTTAATGTTTTTTCCTTTATTGCTAGCACCTTATAAGCCAAATCCCTAACTGATCTGCTGACTCTTACCATATTATTATCCCTTAGATACCTTCTTATTTCACCAATAATCATTGGCACCGCATATGTGCTAAATTGCACATTCTGTTCTAAGTCAAAGTTATCCATCGCTTTTATAAGTCCTATGCACCCAATCTGAAATAGATCATCTAAATTTTCACCTCTCCCGTAAAATCTCTTTATTACGCTTAATACTAATTTTAGATTTCCATTCACAAATTTTTCTCTTGCTTCTTTATTACCTTTCTTTATTTCTTTTAATAATTTATTTTTTTCTTCATTTGATAATACAGGTAATTTTGCAGTATTTACTCCGCAGATTTCTACCTTATTTATCAAAACAAAACCTCCTTTGGAAAGCAATTTATTATTATTATTATTATTTCCAAAGAAGTTAATTATATACTTATCCTGTTTTACTTAATATATCTTTTTTCATTTTGCTTATTATTTTTTTCTCTAGTCTTGATATATAACTTTGTGAAATTCCTAGCATATCCGCTACTTCCTTTTGGGTTTTCTCTTTTCCTGTTATAAATCCAAATCTCAGTTCCATAATATTTTTTTCACGTGCATTTAATTTTGCTATTGCTGCTTTTAATAATTTTTTGTCTACTTCATCTTCCAATCCTCTCGATATAGAGTCAGTATCCGTCCCTAATATATCAGATAATAGCAGTTCATTTCCATCACCATCTTGATTCAGCGGTTCATCAATAGATATTTCTCCTTTTATTTTATTTGTTCTTCTCAAATACATTAATATTTCATTTTCTATACACCTTGACGCATAAGTTGCCAATTTAATATTCTTAGTAGCATCATATGTATTGATTGCTTTCATCAATCCTATGGTTCCTATTGAAATTAAATCTTCTATTCCTGTTCCCGTATTTTCGAATTTTTTAGCAATATAAACCACAAGTCTTAAATTTCTCTCTACTAATAGTTGTCTCATTTCTTCATCCCCTCTTGCAAGCTTTTGTATTGCTTGTTCTTCTTCTTCGGGCGCTAGTGGTGGCGGTAATGTTCGACTTCCTCCTATATAAAATATTGGTAATTCTTCAATATTGTCTTCTCTCATATACTTTGCATACAATATGTTTGCACTATTTTTTAGTATTTGCAGTAAGTTCATTTGCATCTTCTCCTTCCAACAAATTTAATCCTATAAGTGCATTATATTTATTATCCTTAGTCAATTTCTTATCATATATTCCAATTATCACGTTATCTCTGTTAACCTCTATGTCTTCTGTTCTAACTTTGATTTTATCGACTCTTATTCCAGTTAGCATTCCATTTTCTTTGCCTATGGACATAAATGGCACCATTCTAACTTTCGGTAAATATTCTTCTATAACATTTTTCTCGTATTCTTTTTTTGAATCACCTCCCCAAATATTATCCATATAATCAAAAAATTCTTCAGTAATGATATTTTTTAATTCTTCTTTTTCTACAATTACAACTGGTAATTTACTAATTGGGTCTTTTAGCATATTCCCAGAGTCCAATAAAGCTTTTACTTTCAGCACTTTCCCCTCAAAAAAAATTTCTATATTAAAAAGCGAATTTTTACTACTAATCTTACTTTTGTTAATTTTGAAAGCAACTTGAGTTATTATAAAAGCTAAGGTTCCAGCTATTAATGTTACTTTTATTGGATATGTTCCTACGAATACTCCATTATTTATAACAATATTTTCTGGCTTAATAAAATAAATTAATGCAAAGGTACACCCTCCAAATATGAAAGAAACCAAATAAAATATTAATAATTGTTTTAGCATTTGTTTTCCATTTTTAGGCTCAAAAGCTACATATGTCATCACTATAGATAATACAATCTTGCTAAGTATATTCGAATATATCTCTAAAATGTTCAAGTATACAATTATTGAATATATACTCCCTATAGCACTTGATAATATCAACTTTATTTGTTGATGCTTGCATTTTGCTTTTATAATTATAAGAGTAGCGAATAGTATAATGTAGTTCATTAACATATTCTCAAGGAAAATAATATCCAGATATACTGTCAACTTCTTAATCACACCTTTGATTTTTATAGATTATATAACTTGTATTCTTAAAAGTTTGTCATATCTTGTGTACAAAAAAAGAAACAATCTACAAAAATAGATTATTTCTTTTTAAATGTTTTATTTAATTTTTATATAATACAAATTACATTATATTACACTATTTTATTTTCCTTTATTTTTTCTTAAGAAAGTTGGAATATCTAAATCTCCTGATGTGTTTGTTGTGTCTGTTGCCATCGTTGATGTTTTAGGGCTCCACGCTTTGCTTGTTATATCTCCTATACTTGGAACTTTGTCTTCTTCTTTTTCAAATCCAGTAGCAATAACTGTTATTACTATATCTTCATCTAAACTTTCGTCTATAACAGCTCCAAATATAATATTAGCTTCTGGATCAACGCTTCTTTGTACCAATTCAGCTGCTGTATTTACTTCATGTAATCCCAAATTGCTTCCACCTGTAATGTTTATAATTACTCCTCTAGCTCCTTCTATTGAAGTTTCTAGTAACGGACTTTGAATAGCTTGTTTTGCTGCATCTTCAGCTCTGTTTTCTCCAGAAGCTCTACCAATTCCCATATGAGCCATTCCAGTATTTAGCATTATCGTTTTAACATCCGCAAAGTCTAAGTTTACAAGTCCTGGTATTGCAATTAAGTCTGATATACCTTGTACACCTTGTCTTAAAACATCATCTGCCATTTTGAAGGCTTCTACTATCGATGTTTTTCTGTCTATTATTTGTAATAGCTTGTCATTTGGTATAACAACTAGAGTGTCAACCTTACCTTTTAAGCTTTCAATTCCTCTTTCAGCTTGGGTTAGTCTTTTCTTTCCTTCAAATGTGAATGGTTTTGTAACAACTCCTATTGTTAATATTCCCATTTCTTTAGCACAAGAAGCAACTATTGGTGCAGCTCCGGTTCCGGTTCCTCCACCCATACCAGCTGTAACGAATACCATATCTGCGCCTCTGAGAGCCTCTGTTGTTTCTGCTTTACTGTCTTCAGCAGCTAGGGCTCCTATATCAGGATTCGCTCCAGCTCCTAAACCTCTTGTTATTTTTTCTCCAATTTGAATTTTTGATGCAGCTTTTGACAAAAGTAATGCTTGTCTATCTGTATTTACTGCTATAAATTCTACTCCTTTAATTCCAGAATCAACCATTCTGTTTACTGCGTTGGTTCCGCCTCCGCCGACTCCTATTACTTTGATTGTTGCTGTTCCATCTGCCATTGTATTTTCATCAACACTACTGTCCATCATCATAAAGTTATTCCTCCCTATTCTTTTTTGTTCTTTCTTTATACTATTACTAAATCTTTTGTAACATTTCTATTTATGAATAAAAAAATTCTTTTATCTTATCAATTATTTTAGTAAAAAAGTTTTCATTTGAATTTGAATCTATACTGCTAGATACACTTTTTGCAAAAGGCCTTGCTGCAATATATCTTACCAGTGCATATGCTGTTCTATATTCTGGCCTTATCGTACTAATCAATCTTCCTGTTGCAAATTTAACCGGTATATTCAATATAACCTTACCAGCCACATCGCTTTTGCTTATATTGGTTATTCCTTGTCCAGTAAGAATGACATTGTTAATTCTAGGCTTGATTCCTTGATTTGTTATATCTTTGTTTATTAGTGTAAAAATTTCTTCTATTCTTGCTTCGATTATCTCTATCAATTCGGAACTTTTTATTACTTTGTTTTTCGAATCTTCTACTGTATTTAGCACAATTTCATTATCGTTGTCTATGTAAGACCTCATTGCAAGCCCGTATTGTCTTTTTAATTTTTCCGCTTCCTCTTCGGAAATATTTAATACCATTTGAACATCTTTGGTAATATTATCTCCACCCAGCGGTATAGTATTTGTATATTCGAAAGCCATTCCTTCAAATATGCCTATTTCTGTATTTCCTGCGCCGATATCTATTATCATAACATTATCATTCAGTTCATTGGTATCTAAGATTAGATTTCTTTCTGCTAAAGTAATTGGTATAATTCCATCTATGTCTATGT
>CAMGAZ010000141.1 GCA_946008205.1 uncultured Clostridium sp.
AGGAGCTTTAATGGTATCAATACCAAAGGTTATAGAACAAGCTCAAGAATATGGACATAGTGTAGAAAGAGAATTATCATATATGATTGTTCACGGATTTTACCATGTAATGGGGTATGATCATATAAAAGAAGAAGATAAAGCAATAATGAGACCTAAAGAAGAACATATATTGAATAAATTAAATATCACAAGACAATAGGGGAAAATAGATGAAAAAAGATAATCATAAACTGAAAAATGATAATTTTATAGAGGCATGCAATAATGCTGTAAATGGAATAATATATGCGGCAACTACACAAAGAAACATAAAAATACAACTGGTTTTAGCAGTTATTATAATGGTGTTATGCCTATTTTATGGATTAGATACAACTGAATTTTTATGTTTGGTTTTTGCTGTCTTTATGGTTATATTTGCCGAGATGATAAATACAGCCATAGAAACAGTAGTAGATTTATTTGTAGACGTATATCACCCAAAAGCGAAGATAGCAAAAGACGTTGCAGCTGGAGCAGTTGTATTAGCTGCTTGTAATGCACTTATCGTAGGATACTTTATATTCTTTAAGAAAGAAAATCTAAAAGCGATTAGTGACAGTATTTTTAATAATATGGTTAAATCACCATTGCACTTAGCTTTTGTAGCGATAATATTAGTAATTATAGGAGTAATTGCAATAAAGGCAAGTTGCTCAAAGAGAAAAGAGAGAGGACAATTAATAAAAGAAGGGTTTGTACCAAGTGGACAGTCTGCACTAGCTTTTGCAGCTCTTACTGCTATATGGCTCAATAGTAAAGACATAGTAAGCTTCTCATTAGCCCTACTATTATCTATCTTAGTGGCAGGAAATAGAGTATATAATAATGCTAGAACAAAGGCAGAAGTTATTTTTGGAGCGAGTATGGGGGTATTAATTGTATTGTTAGTTTATGGATTAACAATATTTAAAATACAATAGAGAAATAAAGGAGAGTAACTAAATGAATAGAAAAGTAAAAGCATTTATTATAATATTAATAGTAATAATATTACTATGTGCAGGTGCTATTGCATATAAAACATTCAAAGATAAAAATGAGAATACAGCAGAGGTAGACACAAATGTGACAAACGAAGAAAATGATGTGCTAGAAGTTGAACTAAAATCTGTTCAAACTTTTAAGGGTGATGATAGGCCTATAGCTGTAATGATTGATAATCATAAAGCAGCATTACCACAAGGTGGCTTAAATAATGCATACATAGTATATGAAATAATCGTTGAAGGTGGGGAAAGTAGACTAATGGCTCTATTTAAGGGTCAAAATTTAGAAAAAATTGGCCCTGTAAGAAGCGCTAGACACTATTTCCTAGACTATGCATTGGAAAATGATGCGATATATGTTCACTATGGTTGGAGCCCACAGGCACAGTCAGATATATCTAGCTTAGGAGTAAACAACATAAATGGAATTTTTGAGAGTGAAAGTTCTTTTTGGAGAGTAAAGGACAAAAGTGCTCCACACAATGTTGCAACAAGTACGGAAAAAATATTGTCAATAGCAAAACGTAAAGGATATAAGACCACTTCATCAACTGAAAGTGTATTAAACTACGTAACAAATGAAGTTAATTTAAAAGAAGGGCAAAGTGCAGAAATAGTGACGATTCCATATTCTGATTCAAATATAGTAAAGTACACATATGACTCAGAAACTCAAAGATATCAAAGATATTCAAAAGGAATAGAAGAAACTGATTGGTCAACAAAAGAAAAAGTAACAACTAAAAATATAATAATAGAATTTGCTAAAAATGCAAGACTAAATGATGGAGAAAATAAAGATTGACTGAGGTTTTATTATGGAGGGACGCTTGTTGGATATTACATAACTTTTGGAAAAGCCATTAATATAATATGTGAAAAAACCTCAAGTAGTGCACAAACTGTGTATAAAGTCTTAGAAGGAAACGAAATTGATGTAAATGATGGCAACACGTATATACAAATTTGCCCAATAGACTCAAAAGTTACTATTGAAGGCAATGAAGAAGAGTTTGAAACTAACAATAATATATAGAAAAAAATCTAATTTTATAAAAAGTACATTTTTATAAAATTAGATTTTTTAATGTGTCTCGCAATATCTAAAATAATTTTTCTAATTTATAATCTTTATCCAGATGCTTATTTAAATACAAGGAACTAATTAATTTTAGTTCTTTTTTTGACTCTTGAGATACTGTAAACGAATATAATTTCTTTGCAGGTGCAGTACATATGTATTTTAGAGCATTAAATGTATCCTGCGTAATTTTTATAGCAGATTTGTCGACTCTACCACAATCATTACATAAAAATCCACTATAAGAAATACTAAAATATCCAATATTATTTTGAGTGCCACATGCACAACATTTGCCAAGTTTTGGAGTAAACCCAAGCAAAACCATTAAACGTAATTCGAATACGGATAGAATAAAATCCATATCTGAGTCCGTTTCTGAAATTATATATAAGGTATTTAAAAGAAGTTGTAAAATTTTATAAGTGAATTGATTTTCATCTGTTACATCATATACTAATCTTGAGATAAAAGAAGCATATGTTAGCTTATCTAAATCAGTACGAATATTATAAAAAACTTCTATTGCTTCACATGAATTAATATTGTAAGAACTTGCTCCACTATATATAACTAAATCGCTAAAACTTAAAAACTGGGTCCCAGCTAAAAGAGGGCTTTTAGGCTTTCTTGCTCCTTTAGCTGCACAACCAATTTTCCCAATATCAGGGGTTAAAATTGATACCATTTTATCAAAATCCCCCATATTACTTTCTAAAAGTACTATTCCCTTCGTTTTTATTATTCCCATATAAATCCTTCTTATTGCTAATATGATTATTAGATTCATTATCTAATAAACTTTTTTCGACATTTTCTACTTCCATTAATTCCAAAAAAGTATTAATATTACCAGTATTTTTAAAAGTATTCCATGCTAATTTTTTTATCATATGAAATTCATCTCCTAATGTATTAAAACATAATGTCTATTTTATCATTTGCTAAATATAGTAATTTATACTAACAATTATTGCAATTTGAATTTTTTTAACAAAGCAGTATCGTCTTGCCAATCTTCTTTTACTTTTACCCATAATTGCAAATTTACTTTTATACCCAACATTTCCTCTAAGTCTTCTCTTGCATAGGTTCCAATTCTTTTTAACATTTGCCCGTTCTTACCAATGATAATTCCTTTATGGGAATTACGCAAACAGTAAATAGTGGCAGATATATCATAAATATTTTTCTTGTCCTTAGTCTTTCGAGACTTCATTTTATCAACTTCCACATATATCCCGTGAGGAACCTCATCATTTAGCAATTTTAAAGCCTTTTCCCTGATTGTTTCTTCTGCGAGTTGCCTTAATGTTTGGTCAGTATATTCTTCAGTATCATAATATGCAGGACCTGGTTTCAAGTGATTCTCGATTTCCTGTAATAAGACATCTAAATTTTTATTTTTTACTACCGAAACAGGCACTACAGAGACAAAAGCATATTCGCTAGAGTATAGTGAAATTAATTCTGCGATATGTGCTTTGTCTACTAAGTCTACCTTATTTATAACAAGGATACATTTCTTTTTTGATTCGGCAATTTTATTTAAAATTAGTTGATCACCTTTACCAATTTCTGTTGATGTCGCATCTACGACAAAAAGTATTATATCAACATCAAGAGATGCTCCAAAAGCAGTTTCAACCATTATATCTCCAAGCTTAGATTTTGGCTTGTGTATTCCAGGAGTATCAACAAAAATGATTTGTGAATTAGGACGATTAACAATTGCTCTAATTGCAGTTCTTGTTGTTTGGGTTTTGTTGGCAACAGCGGCTACTTTCTCTCCTACTAATGCATTTATAATACTCGATTTTCCAACATTGGTCCTTCCAAGCATAGAAACAAAACCTGATTTAAATTCGGACTTGTCCATTGTTAAATTACTATTCAAATTTTCCATAAATTTCTCCAATTATTATTTTATACATATTATAACGATTGATAAAAGATTTTTTTGTAGAAAATAGTAAATTAAATCGTTTTTTATATGTACATATTCGACATTGGAAATTATATAATATTTTTTGCAAAGTGTCAAAATTTATGCTATACTATCAAATGAAATTGTGAAAATCACATTTTTAAAATTTTGTTAAAAATGAGGGAAAACTATGTATTTAATAGTAGGGCTAGGAAATCCAGAACCAGAATATTCTAAAACAAGACATAACATGGGATTTGATGTTATAAATAAATTATCGGAAAAATATAATATCGATGTAAAAAAAGAAAAATTTGATGGTATATATGGAAGTGGAACGATAGAAAATGAAAAAGTTATTTTGTTAAAGCCACAAACATATATGAATTTGAGCGGGAAATCTGTAATACAATATGCAAATTTTTACAAAATAGATTCCAAAAATATACTAGTTATTTATGATGATATTGATATAGAAACAGGAAAAATTAAGATAAGAAAAAAAGGGGGACCAGGGACCCACAATGGAATGAAATCTGTAGTAAGTGAACTAAACACTGCCCAGTTTCCACGTATAAGAGTTGGAACAGGGAGTAAAGAGAGAGTAAATAATTTAATTGATTATGTTATATCTAAAGTAGATGAAGAAGAATACAAAAGATTAGAAGAAGGAATTGGCAAAGCTGTGGAAGCAGTAGTTGACATCCTAAAAATAGGAATAGATTATGCAATGAATTAATTAAATTAATCTGTTACAGGAGAAGTATATGAAATAAATATT
>CAMGAZ010000142.1 GCA_946008205.1 uncultured Clostridium sp.
AATTGATGGGCAAAAGACGCAGGAAGTCAGGATTGTTTATAATTTTGTTGGAGAAATTATAAAGTGCAGTAGTGATTAACGATAAGACAAAATAAGTTTCGCAAAAAAATAAAAAGACATGGTTTGCAAATCTCTGGTAGAATGAAGTTGCGATACTAACCATTCGAAAGGAGCTGGCACACCATGTCTCTTTTTATCCACTTTTCAATTTTCGAAATTTATTCTACCTTAGGGGGTGCAGTTGTCCGTCATCATAATAAAAATACATAAATTCCCCGTTTGCAAATTCAATATATGCAACATCTGCACTATTAATATTTTCAAGTATAATCTTTATCGCTCGCATTGAGTTTTGGTGGCAAATAATTAATACATTATTTCTTTCCTTTAAAAGAGGAATTATCACATCATTTAAGCAGCTATGAACGCGGACACAAACATCTTGTAGTGATTCACCAGATTTAGGAGATTCGCTCCAACCTCTACGCCATAGGAACACCTGCTGCTTTCCATATTTTAGTTCGACTTCTTTTTTATTTAATCCTTCAAGTATTCCGTAGGAACGTTCATTTAATCTTTCGTCAGACAGAATGGGGATATATTTATCGGTGCAATATCTACGGCTTTCCCCAAAAACCGGGTATTTATCATGTCTTTTTTCGTAGTAAGCTTGCATTAAAATTGCTGCGGTTTCCTTTGCTCTTTGCAAACCTGAAGTAAAAACAACATCAATATTTTCCGTATAAATTGAATTGATCATTGAGTTTGCTTGAGCAATGCCCTTTGCTGATAACGGAACATCCATACAACCTGTGAATATATTTTGTTGGTTAAAAATAGTTTCTGTGTGGCGACCGACAATTAGTTTTGGCATATTAACTCCAGTCCATGTATTGGCAGATCTTATTATAAACTTCTTTTGTACTTATTCTATTGCAATCAATTATATAACTTGTTTTAGAATAATTGTTAAGAAAACGAATATATGTTTCCCTCAGCTCACTATAATATTTTTCTAGCCCAATATCTTTTCTTGTAAAAGGACTTTGGACGGCTCTTTTGAGTATTGTTTCCAATGAAACATCTAAAAAGAACGTAACATCAGGAACGATTCCTCTGCAAGAATAATCAACTATTGATTTTAAGAATGGTATGTCGATATTATATCTACAATAAAAATAAGAAAAAACAGAAAGAGAAAATCTATCAATAAGTATGTCTCCGCTCAGTGAATTAACAATACTTGATTTTTCAGAAAGAAGAGTGCTATATAAAAGTAATTCTGTAACACTATCAAATTTTTCAATGTTTTCAACTGGGCCTGTTAGAGTTTTAACACGTTGTGAAACAATACTATTTTTTTGCATTTTGTTTGCCAAAATGAAATTTTTCTCATGTTCAATAACATTGCACAAAGTGCTTTTCCCTGAATTTGTAATTCCCTCGATGCAAATGATCATCCCTTTTCTCTCCATTCTTTTTGTTGTAATTGAATTCGAGAAAAAATCTCCTCGACTCTATTATGTAACGTGCTAGCTGTAGTGTTAAATTCAACGCGCTCGATTTGGTTATTATCAGTATTAATATAAATAATTGCTCCGTTAATATCTAATGGAATTTCCGAAATATTAGGGATATCAAAAGTTTCAATAATATGATTATAAATACTCATTGAATCGGCTTGTGTTTCTGCCTTCTTTACTGCTATCTTTCTTTGATCAATTCTTTTTTCTATTTTTTTAATATTTGGACAGTAGCAATATAGCCATATTATTTCTGGCGTATTATGCTTTGCTTTAGCCATCGCATATAGTTTTTTTCTTCGTTCTAGGCGGTGAAAAGAAGCATCAATAAGCACATCGCTTTTATCTAGATAATCGCGGGCTTGTCCTATCGCAATATCATAAGCAACATCCCTTAAATTTTCATTTAGGCTGTCCTTTGTTGAATAACTTCCGACAATATCCCGTTTTATCTGTCCTTCTTCAATATATGAAAAAACTATATTACCATCTTCTAATAAATATTTACACAATGTGGTTTTGCCAGCGGCCGTGTGTCCTATGGTTGCATATAAAAAGTACGTGCTCATTTTTTTGTCCCCTTTATATCATATTCAGTGAACAAACTATTTTTTCGAGCTTGCGAGTTTAAATCCTTAACTTGTGTTTTTTTTACTCGTGCAGGGATATTTAAAGAATTTAGCGCTAAATCATCCATGGCCTTTCGAATAGACTCAATCTGCCTTTCGAGCTCGGCCTTACTTATGTCATCTTGAGTCATTAGAAATTCCAACTGTCTCCTCAACGCACCATACTTTGCCGACACAGATTTATACTTTTCCGATTTTTCAGAGAATCGAAAAAAAGTTTGTAATGCTGAAAGAATTCCAACTAATATACTAAGTAATCCGGCAATATATGCTACAACATTATTGCTCTTTAAAGACATCTGATAATTTTCCGCTTGATAACTAATTTGTGTAAAGAAGGTAGATGACACAACGGCACTTAAAATAATTGAAATTACACCCACGATATAATGATATCTAAGATAAATATTACCCGTAACATAATTTAAGCGCTGGCTTTGGCGACATCTTCTATGCCAATCGGCGATTAGAGCTTTCTTTTTATCATCCATGGTATATGTGCAATCCTTCCATTAATTGATAGAATTTAATCTCGATGAATTGAGAAAAAACCAGTCTACACTTATCTGATGAGTACAAAAGTTTTCCATTTTCATCTTTTTGGAATACTGCTTCCAATTTTGGCTTTTCGGTAAAAGCTTCTTCATCGCCAATATACCCTTCATGTGGATAAGCACCTGATGCCACTTGATAATATATCGTTAGCTCGTTAATAAATGTCTTAATAGGTTACGTAGTGGTTGAGGCCATGAGTCTGATTCGAGCAATTGCATCTTCAAGTCCAATTTTTCCCCGAATATAAAGACCAAGTGGATCATCCGAGATAAGGGCAATGGCAATTGGGTAATCGCGTTTAGAAAAGGGCAGCATATCTCTATATTTTTGAATTAACTTTACGGTGTATTGCCATTGCTTTTCTTTTTCATTATTTTTAAGAGAATATGGCTTGCCAATGTCATGTAAGCACAACAGTAATCTAAAAGATTCTATTCCAAATTCTTTGAAGGTATAGTTTGTAGAAAAATACTTTTCAAACATTTGACAAACCATAATTGTGTGGTCTTCAAGGCTATAACTTCTTTTTTTAGAATTTAAAAGTAAATATGCCTTTCTGAAATCTTGAATCTCTTTTAATGCTATTATTACTTTTCTGTAATCATATTTAGACTCTCCCAAAGCAGAACTAATTTGTTCTTTAATTTTATTGTTTTTTTGCATTGTTTTCTCCTTTAACTTTGCGTGGAAATAGATCGATTGATATCAAACGCGTTTGCTTAACATGTAGCCCCTAACAATAGTTACGAAAACCAGAACAATTGCCGATGATTTTTCCATTTCTAGATACTGAGATTTCATCAAGTTTATCTTTACTATTTAGTCTATTATAGAACAGCCAGGAATTAACAGCAATATATCTCGTTAAATCTTCTATATTTTTATTTCTCTCTTTTCCTGTCTGAAAAGAGAGCTTTTTGTTTTTGTCTCGTATTCGAAATCATCACTTGACAATATGGCAAAGAGCTCATGAGCCGTGATGAACTGGCTGTTATGGACGGCAGCAAATGCGTCCTGCAGCTGAGAGGCGTCCGTCCCTTCCTGTCGGATAAATACGATCTGACCCAGCACCCGAACTACAAATACACCGCCGATTATGATAAGAAACTCACCTTCGACATTGAGAAGTACCTGAGTACCAGGGCAAAGCTTCACCCGAAGGATGAGTTTTTTGTTATGGAAGCAGAAAAATAAGGAGGTAAGCCGCAATGGCAGATGAAAGAAATCCGTTGCCGATGGATGTTCCCGACTTCGTAAGAGAAGCGGAGGAAGCCATGGCGCGTGGCGAAACCTTTGGCCAGCCGCCAGCTGAGGTAACGATCAAATTCGGTAAGGGGCTCGTGGGTGAGCCCTTTACTTCGAAAAGCGGCAAGGAGCTGGTGGAAGTCAGTATCCCGAATCCGGATAAGGCCGATACCCGTCCCTGGGAATCCTTTGTGATCTCCCCGAAGATGATTCACGATAATCAGTTCGGAAAAGGTGTCTGGATGAAGCTTCCGGAGGATGGAACGACCCGCCTTTCCCGTTCAGTGAAGACCGGCATGGATGAAACCGGAAGATCCATCTGGGGTCGTGAGACCAGAGAAGTGACCAACACGGAACTGAAGGCCCTGATGGAGTCCTATAAAGACAAATCCAGAGGCTCTGCCCTCTCGGACTTGTCTGACCGGAAGGAAGAAACTGCGGCAGCTAGGCCTTCCGGAAAAGCCTCCAAGATGCAGGAAGCTGCCAGATAGGAGGCAAAATGGAAACATTCATATACACCGGCGAGGAGTATATCAATGCAGATCACATCATCAGCATTGATAACATCCCGGGCACAGCAACTATCTGGATCCGGTTGGATACCGGAGAAAAATATGCCCGAAGCGCAAAGCATCTGAAAGGTATTCTGGAAACACTCGGCTGCAGGAAAGCAGAACAAAATGAGTAAATGCTCGGGCAACAGGCGGCAGATTGCTGCCTGTTTACATTTCCGCGACTACCGGCTCCTCGGCGCCGAAGATAGTAACGCCCTTCTTCTCGCCCC
>CAMGAZ010000143.1 GCA_946008205.1 uncultured Clostridium sp.
GATGTAAATGATTCTATCCAAATAATAGATGGACCATTTAAGGATTATGTTGGAGTCGTACAAGAAATAAACAAAGAGAAGCATAAAGTTAAAGTACTAGTTTCAATGTTTGGAAGAGAAACTCCAGTAGATTTAGAATTATCTCAAGTACAAAAAGTTAAATAATATAAGTTTAAAACAGAATTTAAATTTATTTTAAATTCATTTTAATAAATTATTTTGTTAATATACATTACTTAAAAGGAGGTGCAAAAAATGGCAGAGAAAGAAATCGCAACTTTAATAAAGTTACAAATACCTGCAGGTAAAGCCACACCGGCTCCACCAGTAGGACCAGCTTTAGGTGGAAGTGGTGTTAATATTATGCAATTCGTTAAAGAATTTAATGATAGAACAGCAAAACAAGCTGGATTAATAATTCCTGTTGTTATAACAGTTTATAAAGATAAATCTTTTACTTTTATAACAAAGGAGCCACCAATGGCAGTATTAATTAAGAAAGCTGCTAAAATAGAAAAGGCTTCAGGAAAGCCAAATAGAGAAAAAGTTGCAACAATAACAAAAGCACAAGTAGAAGAGATAGCTAAACAAAAAATGCCAGACTTAACTGCAGCAGCATTAGATGCAGCATTGTGTTTGGTAATAGGTTCTGCTCGTTCTATGGGTGTAAATGTTGCTGACTAATATTTAAAAGCAATAAAAATTGGGAGAATATTAAAAATATTCGAAAATACCAAAAGGAGGAAATGAAATGTCACAAGGAAAAAGATACGCAGAAAGTGCAAAATTAGTAGATAAAACAAAACTTTATTCTGCAAAAGAAGCACTAGAACTTATTGAAAAAATGCCAAAAGCAAAATTTGATGAAACAGTTGAATTACACGTTAAATTAGGTGTTGACTCAAAACATGCTGACCAACAAGTTAGAGGTACAACAGTACTTCCAAACGGAACAGGTAAAACTCAAAAGGTTTTAGTATTTGCTAAAGGACCAAAAGCTGACGAAGCATTAAAAGCAGGAGCAGATTTTGTAGGTGCAGAAGAATTAATACCAAAAATCGAGAAAGAAAATTGGTTTGATTATGATGTTATCGTAGCAACTCCAGACATGATGGGCGTTGTTGGTAGATTAGGAAAGGTATTAGGACCTAAAGGATTAATGCCAAACCCTAAATCAGGAACTGTAACAATGGATGTTACAAAAGCAATCAAAGAAATTAAATCAGGAAAAGTTGAATATAGATTAGATAAAAATAATATAATTCACTTAGGTTTTGGTAAAGTTTCTTTTGGGGCAGATAAATTAGTAGAGAACTATGACGCAATCATAGGAGCAATTATAAAAGCTAAACCAGCTGCTGCAAAAGGACAATATATAAAGAGTGTAGCAATATCTACAACAATGGGTCCAAGTATGTATATTGACCAAAAATAATTTATGAAATATAGCCAAAGACAGTAGGCAATAATAAGTCCTACCGAGGCATAAGACCGGATATAAATCCAATTCTTATAGCCTCGATGAGCTATATGGATTGGATTTTTACTATTAGGAGGTGAATTTAGAAATGGCAAATGAGAAAACAATAGCAAAAAAACAAGCACAAGTA
Source organism: uncultured Clostridium sp. (assembly GCA_946008205.1). Taxonomy (GTDB): domain Bacteria; phylum Bacillota; class Clostridia; order TANB77; family CAG-508; genus CAG-245. The sequence goes on from CAMGAZ010000143.1 coordinate 1,611, forward strand.
GATGAATTAGCTAAAGTATTAAAAGAGGCTAAAGTTGTTCTATTAACAGATTATAGAGGAATAACAGTTACAGACGTAACAAAATTAAGAGCAGACTTAAGAAATGTAAATGCTGAGTACAAAGTTATTAAAAATAACATAGTAAAAAGAGCATTAGATGCAAATGGAGAAACAGAACTAGATTCTGCATTAGAAGGACCAGTTGCATTAGTAATAGGAAAAGAAGATTATCTAGAACCATCTAAAGTAATATACAACTTTACTAAAGATCATGACTTCTACAAAATTAAAGGAGGAGTTATAGATGGTAAAGTTATGACTGCAGAAGAAATAATAACACTTGCAAAATTACCATCAAGACAAGAATTACTTGCAAAACTTGCTGGAGCTTTGCTTGGAAATATTACAAAACTTGCAGTTGCACTTGATCAAGTTAAAGGTCAAAAAGAAAACGCTTAAAATTAGCATAAAACTTAAATTAAAGTTCACATTGCCGTGAAATAATAGAAAAATATATAAGGAGGAAAATTAAAATGGCAAAAATAGATGAATTATTAGAAAGCATAGATGCTTTATCAGTAGCAGAACTTGCTGAATTAGTTAAAGGAATAGAAGAAAAATATGGAGTATCTGCAGCAGCAGTTGCAGCACCTGTAGCAGGTGGAGCTGCTGGAGCAGCAGCTGAAGAGAAATCTTCATTCAACGTAGTATTAAAAGAAGCTGGAGCAAACAAAATCCAAGTAATTAAAGTTGTTAGAGATGCAACAGGATTAGGCTTAAAAGAAGCTAAAGATTTAGTTGACGGAGCTCCAAAAACAGTTAAAGAAGGAGTTTCTAAAGAGGATGCTGAAGCACTAAAAGCTAAATTCGTAGAAGTTGGTGCAGTTGTTGAATTACAATAATTCAAAATAAAAAATAAAGCTTTAAGAAAACTTAAAGCTTTATTTTTTTGTTACAATATAAATATTAATTATCTAACTTTTTATCCATTTTCTCAAATTCAGAAGTTAATTTTTCAACAGTTTTGTTATTAACAAATTGCTCTGCTTGTTTTATCGTAAACTTAAATAGCTTTTCATCACTACTTCCATGAGCTTTTACAACAGGTTTTTTTACCCCTAAAAATAATGCACCACCATATTCTTTGTAATCCATCATTTTTTTAAATCGATTTATAGATGGAAGTGCCGGAACAGAACCTATAATAGAGAAAACATTTTTGGTCATGCTTTCTGTTAAAGATTTTTTTATAAATTTTCCCATTCCTTCAACAGTTTTTAAGAATATATTGCCTGTAAAACCATCTGCAATGATTGCATCCACTTTCCCAGAAAATGCATCACGCCCTTCAATATTTCCAATAAAATTAATTCCAAGTTCAGGTGATTTTGCTTTTAAAAGTTTATAGCTTTCTTTAATAAGTTCATTTCCCTTTGTTTCTTCAGTACCAATATTTAGTAACCCAATGGCAGGACGTTCAATCCCCAATGCATCATGTATATATATGCTAGACATCTGTGCAAATTGCAAAAGGTTAATAGGCTTACAATTTGTATTTGAACCACAATCCATAAGAACTAATCTTTTATGATAAGAAGGCAATATCCCTGCTAAAGCTGGTCTGTCTACTCCTTTAATTCTGCCAACTAACAATGTCGCTCCAGTAAGTAAAGCTCCAGAATTACCCGCAGATATAAATACATCTCCTTTACCTTCTTTTAAAAGATTAAACCCAACAACCATAGAAGAGTCCTTTTTGTGCTTGATTGCAACAGTAGGAGTATCTTCCATTTCAATTGTTTCAGTAGCATTATATATTTTCAATCTAGGTGAAATTTCTTCAGTTGTTTTATTGTTAATTTCTTTTAATTTAGATTGTATTACTTCCTCTTTTCCAATAAGCCAAACTTCTGCTTGCACTTCATTTATTGCAGTAACGGCTCCTTTAATATTAGCATCGGGAGCATTATCTCCACCCATAGCATCTAAAAGTATAATCATAATTGCTCTCCTTTTTAATGAAAATTGATTGTTTTTATTTTATAACTTATATATGCCAAAGTCAATTAAAAATAATAATAATTCAAAAATTGTTTGCATAAATATTAATGCTATGGCAATAATTTGTAAAATTATCATAATAATCAACTTTACAGAAATCACATATGTATGCTAAGATAATGGGGGTGATAATAAGTGAGATTTACGAAAATGCATGGATTAGGAAACGATTATGTATATATTGATGTAACAAAAGAAAAAATACCAGATGACATATCTGAATTTGCAAAAATTATTAGTGACAGACGCTTTGGTGTAGGGTCAGATGGCCTTATATTAATATGCCCATCTGATAGATGTGACTTCAAAATGAAAATGTATAATATGGATGGTAGTGAGGCACAAATGTGTGGAAATGGAATAAGGTGCGTAGGAAAATATGTTTATGATAAAGGCCTTACAAAGAAAAATACAATTACAATTGAAACATTAGCTGGAGATAAAACGCTAAATTTAAATATAGAAAATGGTAAAGTGAGCACAGTAAAAGTTGATATGGGAGAGCCAATTTTAGAACCTAGAAAAATACCTGTAGACATACAAACAAATGACAAGGTAGTAAAAGATTTATCAATAAAAGTATTAGATAAAACTTTTAACTTTACTTGTGTTTCAATGGGAAATCCGCATGCTGTAACGGTAGTAAATGATATAGAAAAATTTGACGTAGAAAAATATGGAAGTATTTTAGAAAAAGACATACATTTCCCAGAGAGAGCGAATATTGAATTTATTGAGATAATTAATCAGAGAACCATAAAGATGCGAGTATGGGAAAGAGGTGCCGGAGAAACATTTGCATGCGGAACAGGTGCATGTGCTGCTACAGTTGCTAGCATTATGAATGAACTAGTAGAAAGAAAGGTAACTGTTAAACTACTAGGAGGAGATTTAAAAATTAAATGGGATAAAGAAAACAATCATGTATATATGACAGGACCCGCAACTACTGTATTTGAAGGTGAAATAGAATTATAAATTTATAGAAATTATTTAAAAAATAAAAAACGTGAAATACTGATATAT
>CAMGAZ010000144.1 GCA_946008205.1 uncultured Clostridium sp.
GTTTTTTGTTTAGACTTACTCTTGTTCAATGTTCATTTTAAAACATATTATAATCCTCTAATATGTCATCAATCATTGTTGTCATCTTAGCGCCTTGTTTTATTAGTTCATTTGTTCCACTTGAATTTTCGCTATCAATATTGCCCGGAATTGCGTATATGTTTTTTCCTTGTTCTAGTGCGAAGTCTACTGTTATCGATGTACCGCTTTTTTGTTTTGCTTCTACAACTAAAATTCCTGAAGATATACCACTAATTATTCTATTTCTAGCTGGAAATGTATATTTACTTGGCTTCGTGCCAATAGGATATTCAGATATTATTAGTCCATTATTTTCTATAATCTTTCTTTCTAACAATCTATTTTCTGGCGGATATACATAATCTAAACCATTACCAACAACCATAATTGTCCCTTTATGAGCCATAATGCACCCTTTATGTGAAAAAGAATCGATTCCTCTCGCCCCTCCACTAACTATTACTATTCCATTTAAAGATAGTTCATACGCAAATTTTTCAGCAATATTTTTTCCATAGTCACTGAAGTTTCTGCAACCTATCATTCCTATCTTTTTATTTGATTTTAATAGCTCTATATTTCCGAGACAATATAGCGTTTTTGGTGGGTCATATATCTGCTTTAAGTTTTTTGGATATATGTTGTCACTTATTTTTATTATTTTTATATCTATATTCATAACTTTTCTCCTTCTAACGCAAAAATAGGGAAAAGAAGTACATTTATTCTTATTCACCTATTTTATCTAATATTTAATACTAATCTTTAATACCATTCTGTAATTTTGTTGCTTTTATAACATTGTTCATTAACATTGCTATTGTCATTGGTCCGACGCCTCCTGGAACAGGAGTTATATATGATGCTTTTTCTTTAACTTTTTCAAAATCAACATCTCCAACCAGTTTTCCTTCATCATTTCTGTTCATTCCCACATCAATAACAATCGCTCCATCTTTTATCATGTCTGCTGTTACCATATCTGTCTTTCCTACGGCCGATATTAGTATATCTGCAGTTCTAGTAATTTCCGATAAATTTCTCGTCCTTGAATGGCAAATTGTTACTGTTGCGTTTTTATTTAGCAGGCATTGAGAAAGCGGCTTTCCTACTATATTGCTTCTTCCAATAACTACTGCATGTTTTCCTTCAATTTCTATATTATACGCTTCTAACATCTTTATAATCCCATACGGTGTGCACGAGATAAAAGTATCTTGCCCAATCATTAATTTTCCAACATTTATTGGGTTAAATCCATCAACATCTTTTTTGTAATCTATTCTTTCAAAGGCTTCTTGTATATCTAATCCTTTTGGAATTGGACTTTGAAGTAATATTCCGTTTATATCTTTTCGTACATTCTATCCGTCTATTATCGACAAAACTTTTTCCATTGAAGTATTACTATCTAGTAATATTTCTTCAAACTCTACTCCCACATCCTCGCAAGCCTTGCTTTTATTTCTTATATATACCTTAGAAGCACTGTCGTCCCCCACTAGTATCACTGCTAACTTAGGTATTATTTTCTTTTGTCTCAACCTATCTGCTTCTAACTTTAGTTCTTTTCTTATCTTTTTAGATAGTTCTTTTCCATCGATTAATTGATACATTTTATATTCCCCTATTATCTAATCTATAACATTATTCTTCCACTGTCAATTTTGCATAATATTCTGGATTAAAATCTTTATCATATTCTATATCTCCAAAAATTTCTGGCATTTGCTCTTTAAATAATAGTAATAACGGAATTAGAACCTGTCTAATCGCTGGATGAACATGGTTTGTAGTTCTTAGGCTTAAAATATGTTTCCATTCTCTAATATTAGCTGTCATTGTATATTCTGCTGCAGTTGAATGAGGTAGCACTTCTCTACACATATCAGTAGTAGCTCCTAATTTTTTCATTTTCATATAATGTTTTTCCATATCCTCCATTGCACTTTTCCATGTTTCATAAACTTCTTTGTCTTCCATATAAACAGGATTTATAATTGCAATTTCGTTGCCATACTTATCTTTATCGTAGCTACAATATCTTGTTGACTCAACAGAAAAGCTTGCAAATCTGTGTCTTGTTAAGTCTTTATATGTTCCTATGTCGCTGTAAATTCTAACTGTTATTTTTTCATGTTCTAGTACCGATTCATGTCCTTTATTAAGACAATTTTTTAATAAATTCTTGTAACTATCTTCACTTATGTTTCCCTCAGAGCGATAGCAAGTTCTACATGCTCTTTCAATTCTTTTCATGATTTTTACGCCATCAAATCTTTCTACTTTTATCCATGGTTCTACTAGTCTCATTTTTAATTATCCTCCAAAAACGATTTTTTTTACTATATCAAAACAGATTTTATTTTTCAATAATTTTATTTTAATTTTAAATTATTTTAATAATTAATTATTTTTTCCCATGGTAAGTCATCTTTGCCAAAATGTCCATAGTTTGTCGTTCTTTCATATATTGGTTCTTTTAAATGTAAATATTCTATTATTCCATCTGGAGTCAAATCAAACTTAGCTTTTATTAAGTCTACTAATTCTTCTTCAGTCTTTTCGCTTGTACCAAAAGTATTTACACATATTGAAAGTGGTTCTTTCATTCCTATTGCATAAGCAACCTGTATTTCACATTTCTTTGCATATCCATTTGCTACTATGTTTTTAGCAATATGACGCAACATATAAGCAGCAGACCTATCTACTTTACTTGCATCTTTTCCTGAAAAAGCTCCGCCTCCATGTTTTGCATACCCGCCATATGTATCTACTATTATTTTTCTGCCTGTTAATCCAGTATCTCCTAGTGGACCTCCTATTACAAATCTTCCTGTTGGATTTACATATATTTTTGTATTTTCATCCATCATGTCCTCTGGAACTACAGCTTTTATAACCTTTTCTATAACATCTTTCCTAATTTGTTCTAATGATGCTGTAGGTAAGTGCTGTGTAGATATTAATATTGTTTCAATTCTCTTTGGTCTATCATTTTCGTATTCAACCGTCACTTGTGTTTTTCCATCAGGTCTTAAATATGGAATGATTCCTTCTTTTCTCACTTGAGTTAACCTTTTCGCCAATTTATGAGCCATATCTATTGCATATGGCATATAGTTTGGCGTCTCGTCACACGCATATCCAAACATTATTCCCTGGTCACCTGCTCCACCAACATCTACTCCTAAAGCTATGTCTGGGCTCTGCTTTGTTATATCTGCATTTATTTTGCATGTTTTATAGTCGATATCTGTTTCTGCATTATCGTATCCAATCTCTTTTAGTTTTTCCCTTACTATTTCTCCTAGTTTAATTCTGGCAGTAGACGTTATTTGTCCTGCTATTGTAATTGTGTTGCTTGAAGCAAATGTTTCTATCGCAACTCTTGAGTTTTGGTCTTGCTTTAAGCACTCATCCAATATTGTATCAGATATATTATCACATACTTTATCTGGATGTCCTTCTGTTACACTTTCTGATGTAAAATAATAATTCTTCATTTTTTCCTCTTTCTTGTGGCATTTATATTCTATTTTTTTATTATACTATACAATTAGTTATTTTTCTATATTTTTAGCATTTTTCTTATTGTTTTGTCCAAAATTTATTCCTTTAACCTAATTAATTTGTTTATATTCATCTTCCCAGCTCTGGTTACCATGTTATACCCATATTTGTCTTTCAATTCATCTACAACATAATCAACTCTTTTTTGCCTTTCTTTATCCCCATTATTGTTCATAAATAAAGACATTTGCATCTCTTCTTCATCTACTAAATTATCTACTCTAACCCCCAATAGTCGTATCTGTTTATTGGATAAAGAATTATATAATGTAAGTAACAATCCTTTTGCTTCCTTATATATGTACTTTGTGCTATCCGTGCTGTCTAGCAGTTTCTTTTGATGAGTATATACATCAAATGTACTTGTTTTTATTTGAACATTTACTACATTTGCTAGCAACTTCTGTTTTCTTAATCTATATGAAACTTGTTCGCAAAGAGCTAGCAATACCTCATCTAACTTTGCTATGTCCGAAATATCCTGTGGCATTGTTATTGAATTGCCTATTCCTTTTGGTTTTTCATTATTCGCTTGTACTGGGCTGTTATCTATACCATTTGCATATTCCCATATTACCTTGCCCAACTTTCCAAAACGTTTAATTATATCCTGCTCATCTCTGTGAGCTAAATCTACAATTGTTTTTAGTAGATCTGATATTGGTAAAGGCCACATTTTTGTTGGAATTTCATTTTCATATAGCGTGTGGATTTTATCTGGCTTTTCAAAATCTGAAGCCATTTTGGCCAATAATTTGTTGTGAGCTATTCCAACATTTACTGTAAAGCCGAGCTTCTCTTTTATTTCAGTACTTATTTGTTTCGCTTTTTCCTCTATTGTCTCACCTCTTAATAAAAAATGTGTTAAGTCCAAAGAACATTCATCTATTGAAAATTGTTCTATCTGGTCTGTATATTCTTTAAAAATTTCTATCATTTGGTTTGAATATTTTCTGTATATTGAAAAGTTGCTTTGAAATACTTGAATTTCAGGGCACTTTTTTCTTGCCATGTATAGTGGTTCTCCTGTTTTTATTCCAAATTGCTTTGCTACCGGGCTTTTCGCTAAAACAATCCCCCTACGTTC
>CAMGAZ010000145.1 GCA_946008205.1 uncultured Clostridium sp.
TTAGAGTTTTAACAAATATAAATTTAAATAGTATATTATTTTTGTATTATTTAATGTATCATATACAGTTTTATGAAAGTTTAACATTGTTTCTAGTTCTTGAATATCTTCATTATTTAAGATATTAAATCTCAATGCATCTTCTATGTCTCTCCCTAAATAAGAGATTTTATCTGCTATTTTTATTACGCACCCTTCCCATGTGTAAGGGGCATATTCATTTGGTCTTGTATAGTTATTTAAATCTATTGCTTCTTTTCTAGGTTTTAAACTGTTTTCATCTATTTCACCACAGTGAGATATTATTCCATCTCTTACTGCATATGTTAAATTTAAGTTTTCTTTATATCCTTCTCTATTTTCTAATAATTCTATATTCTCAACACAATTTAAACCATTCCTCTCATGCCAGAATTTTTTATTTGTATCTCTCATCGAAATCTCATTTAATACTTTTTCTCCCGCATGTCCAAAAGGACTATGTCCCAAATCATGAGCAACAGATATAGTCTTTGTTAGTTCCGTATTTAGTCCTAATGCTTTTGCTAATACGTAACTTATAGATTCAACATGGTTTACATGTTCTATTCTTGTGCATATGTGGTCGTTCGATGGTGAAAAGAATACTTGCGTTTTGTGTTTTAATCTTTTATATGCATTAGAATATATAATTCTAGTATAATCTCTTTCAAAATCTGTTCGTAAATCCGTATTGGCACTGTACAATTCTTTTTCTCTTAATATCATTTGGTTCCATTTTGGGTTGTTCTCATTTGCGGATTCTTCCGCTAATTTATTTAATTCTATATTTCCATCCATATACATACCTCCAAAATTATGCTTAAATTATATATTTTAGATTATTAAAAGTCAAACGTAAAACAGGAAAAAGCCAAAAGGTTTCCCTCTTGGCTTCTTCCTTATTTTATTACAATTTCATCATTCTCAACTATTGCTTTTGCTTTTTTGCCTGTTTTTACGACTCCATCTAATATTGCTTCTGCTATCTTGTCTTCTAACATATTTTGTATTGCTCTTCTTAGTGGTCGTGCACCATAATTGTTATCAACACCTTTTTTAGCAATTAAATCTTTAACTGAATTGTCTATTTCTATTTTTATGTCTTGTTTTTCCAATCTCTTTGTTACTTGTGAAAGCATTATTTCAATAATCTTTTTAACATCTTCATTCTCTAATTTGTGGAATACGATAATGTCGTCTATACGGTTGATAAGCTCTGGTCTGAATTGTTTCTTTAATTCTCCCATTACTTCTTTCTTAATGTCTTCATATTCTTGTTTTTTATTTTCTTCTTCGTTTCCACCAGAGAATCCAAGTTTGTTTTTATCGGTAATAAATTTTGCACCAACATTAGATGTCATAATTATAACTGTATTTTTAAAGTTTACTGTTCTTCCTTGTGAATCTGTCAATCTTCCATCTTCTAATATTTGTAATAGCATATTCATTACATCTGGATGGGCTTTTTCAACTTCATCAAATAGTATTACAGAGTATGGTTTTCTTCTTACTTTTTCTGTTAATTGTCCGCCTTCATCATATCCTACATATCCTGGAGGAGAACCAATTAATTTTGCAACCGAATGAGATTCCATAAATTCTGACATGTCTACTCTTATCATACTATCTTCGTTTCCAAACATTGCTTCTGCTAGTGCTTTTGCAAGCTCAGTTTTACCAACACCCGTAGGTCCTAAGAATAAGAATGACCCTGTTGGACGGTTTGGATCTGTTAGTCCAACTCTTCCTCTTCTTATAGCCTTGCTTACAGCTGATACAGCTTCATCTTGTCCTACAACTCTCTTATGCAAGTTTTCTTCCAGATGTTTTAATTTCTCGTTTTCTGTTTCTGTTATTTTACTAACAGGAATGCCTGTCCAGCTAGCAATTACATGTGCAATATCTTCTTTAGATAGAACCATAACTTTTTTAGTATTGTCTTCTTTCCATTTTGCCTGCTCTTCTTCTAATTTTTGTTTTTTAGCTTTTTCGTTATCTCTTAACTTAGCAGCCTTTTCAAAATTTTGAGTTGCTATTGCTTCTTCTTTTTCTTTACTAACTTTCTCAATTTCATCTTCTAGATTTCTCATAGAATCTGGTTTTGTATAAGTTTGCATTTTTACTCTTGATGCTGCTTCATCTATTAAATCTATTGCTTTATCTGGTAAGTATCTATCATTTACATATCTTGTAGATAGTTCTACTGCAGCCTTTATTGATTCATCTGTAATTTTTACATTATGATGTGCTTCATATTTATCTCTTAGTCCTTCTAGAATTTTAATTGTATCTTCTTCTGTTGGTTCGTTTACTGTTACTGGGCTAAACCTTCTTTCAAGAGCTGCGTCTTTTTCAATATATTTTCTATATTCAGTAGTAGTTGTTGCTCCAACTACTTGTACCTCTCCTCTTGCTAAAAGTGGCTTTAAGATATTTGCTGCATCAACAGCTCCTTCTGCGGAACCTGCACCAACTATCGTATGAATTTCATCTATGAATAGTATTACATCGCCAGCTTTCTTTACCTCTTCAAGAGATTTCTTTATTCTTTCCTCAAAATCTCCTCTGTATTTTGCACCCGCTACCATTCCAGATATATCAATACTTACAACTCTTTTGTTTTTTAGAGTTTCTGGTACATCCCCTGCTACAATCTTTTCAGCAAGACCTTCTGCAATGGCTGTTTTACCAACACCTGGTTCACCTATTAAACAAGGATTGTTTTTGGTTCTCCTAGATAAAATTTGAATAACTCTGTCTATTTCTGTTCTTCTTCCTATTACAGGATCTAGTTTGCCCTCTCTTGCTTTTTTAGTTAAGTCACTTCCATACTGGTTTAATGTAGGAGTAGAATTATAACTTCCATTATTTACAGCTTTTTTTGAACCTGGTTCTTTGCTTTCTGCTTCGTTTATAGCATTTACAATTTCATTATATAATCTTTTAGGATTTACATTTAAGTCCATCATTATTCTTACTGCGACACTGTCTCCTTCACGCATGATTCCGCAAAGAATATGCTCAGTTCCTATATACTGGCTATTTAATCTACGTGCTTCAATAAATGAATTTTCAATTACTCTTTTACTTCTAGGAGTAAAGCCAATGCTTTCAACGTCTTCTATGGGACCATTTTCACTTACTCCTATAAGTTCCTCTATTTCTCTTAGTACTTCCTCACTTGTAACACCTTGATTCGACAGTACTTTACTTGCAACGCCATTACCTTCTTCTACTAATCCATATAAAATATGTTCAGTACCTATGTAATTATGTCCAAGCTTTGCTGCTAAATCATTTGCTAGCTCTAAAGCTTGTTCAGAACTGTTAGTGAATTTATATTCCATAATAATCCCTTCATTCTTTATAAATATATCAAATTTTAAATTTAAACAACCTTCTTATCTATATTTAAGAGGTTGCAACAGCAAGGTTAACCGCCTTACATCATAATTAATTTCAGCTTTTTAGTATTTAGAAATATGTTTTTATTCTTTTATAATTTGTCTAATTATTTCTGTTCTTTTCATATCTCTTTCATTTGCATTCATGACTTTCCCACAATATTTTTGAAGATTCGCTGGTTTAGTATATAAGAATAATTTTTTTACTTTTGTATCATCAAGCTCGCTAATAACTCCCATATCAGTACCTAACTTTACATCTGATAGTAAGTCGATGCACTCATTGCTTGATAAAATTCTTGCATTTTCCAATATTCCAAATGACCTATAAACCATATCTTCAAATCTTGCCTGTTCTTTTCCTAAATACTTTCTGGCAATTCTTTCTTGCTCTATAACTTTTTCTGTAATTATTTTCATATTTTTTACTGTTTCTTTTTCTGTAATTCCTAGAGTTTGATTGTTAGAAATTTGATAAATATTGCCCATACTTTGGCTTCCCTCTCCATAAACTCCTCTAACATTCATTCCAAAATTATTAACTATATTAAGAACTTTGTTTAAATTTCCTGTTTCTGTAAGTCCTGGGAGGTGCACCATTACAGATATTCTTGCACCTGTTCCAACATTTGTTGGGCAGGCTGTTAAATATCCATATTTTTCACTATATGCATAATCTAATAATGTTTCCAATTTTTGGTCAATTTCTATAGCAAGATTCATCAATTCTTCTATTGCCATTCCTTCTCCAAATACTTGCATACGTAAATGGTCCTCTTCATTTATCATTATACAAATATTTTCTTCATTATTTATCAATATTGCTTTATTTTCATCTGAACTATTAACAAATTCTGGGCTAATAATGTGTTTTTCGACTAATGATAATTTTGTTAAATCATCCATATCCTTTAATTTTAATAATTGAAGTCCATATCCTAATGAAGGTACAATGCTTTCTATTTTTGCTAATATTTGTTTTTTATCTTCATTTTTACATTTATTTTCAAAATTAAATCCTTTTATATTACGTGCAAGCCTTACTCTTGTACTTATTACAACATCTGAATTTTTCCCGTTTTGTAAATACCAATTAGACATAAATTATACTTCCTTTCAACTCTATTTTTTATCATTAATTTGTTTAATTTTATCTCTTATTGTAGCAGCATCTTCATATCTTTCTTCTTCTATTGCTTTATTTAAATCTTTCTTTAATTGTTCTAGCTCATTATTTTCCGTTTTATTATTT
>CAMGAZ010000146.1 GCA_946008205.1 uncultured Clostridium sp.
GGAGAAAAAACAGGATTCCATTCCCACAAAAAAACAGGCGTATATAGATGATATTAGCAACGAAAAATAGGGTGTAAATTGGATTTTTAATGGATTAAATAGGTGTTCCTGTTCGAGCACTCGCTCCAAGTGGCTTTACAAAAGCCGAGACTATCGTCTTAACTTCTTTAACTTCTTAACTCCTTAACTTCTAAAAAAAACCAACTTCTAATTTCTTTCAAGGAGTATAAAAAAATAATCCTCGATATCGCTATCGGGGATTGCTTAACTAATTAACCTTCTAATACCATTAACATAAACCTTAAACAAAATGAAATAAACACCGTCGTCACGACGCCAAATATTTCATAACCTTAAAAACTAATACCATGAAAAACCGATGCAAAGGTATAACTTTTATGTTATATAACATACTTTTCCAGCATAAAAACTCCAAATTTAACACCATTTAACCAAAATCACCCATTTTCACGACAAAATTCAACATTATAGGAAACATGCCATCAGAAGAAAAGATGTGAATTTTCCATATTTTTACCATATCTGTTGAAGATTCATTTGATTTTAATTGCAACACATAGTTTGTTGAATCCTCTGACACAACAAAACCTTGGGCAACTTTTATTGCTCAAGGTTTTGTAAAAATCCAAGCCAGTAAAGTTGTGGAATTAAAGTCCTAAAGTCCAAGAACTCCAAGTGTCAGACGCAGAAATTGACGCACTTGACGTTGGCGTTTGTTGTTTGCCATTAACCACCAACGACTTCTTAACCACATTGTCTTTTACATAATCAAACAATTCGCCCAGAGTCACCACACCTTTTGACATTTGAAGTTTTTTCAACAAAAAATATGTAAACAAACCATGATGTTGCTCTTGATAAGAGTAGGCTGTTTCATCACCTTGTGCAGCAGACAATACAACCATGTTACCAGCAGGCGCAGCATTCTTTGCCTTTATCGCTACTCCTCGAGCCTTTGCAAGCATTCCTTCACCACGTAGTGAACCAGAGAAACAAGCATCTAATAATACTACAACTTTAGATGCAGGCATTCCTCCAAGTGTTTTATACAACTCATTCAAACTGTTGCATGTGGTAAAATCCGAACCATAGCCATCTATTGGAAGTAAATATGTATCCCGTGAACTCTCATCAGACAATCCATGACCAGCATAATAGAAGATGATTTTTGCATCTGATTTATAGGCTTCAGATATTTGCTTAATTAGGTTTATCTCTTTCTTGAAATTATTGTATGTGGCATCTTGTACAAGATGAATATTTGTTTTTGGCAAGCCAAGCACTTTCTCACAATACTCAGCAAACACACATCCATCATTAATCGCATTGGGAACTGGAGCCACGCTTTGGTAATTTTCATTTGCGAAAATCCATGCAAATGTATTTTCGTTGTCACAATTTGTGGTTGGTATATTCTCATCCACATCCGACTTTTCTTTTATTGTGATTTTATCTCCACTATCAATTTTTGTTGATTCCGTAGCAGTTTGTTTATTTGGAGAAGTTTCTTGTTGTGGGTTAACTAATTGTTGAATTACAGTGATATTATTCACAACTTGGTTATTCGAATTAACTGTCTGACTATTTGGAATAATTGTGGTTTGACGACTTTGGGTAGCACCACTCCCATTGGGACTCATTGCATAATTCCCCACATGTTTTATACCCTCATTGTAAATTGAAATGAAATCTGGCAGTAAACACTTCCCCCCTTTTTTTTCATACCGCTGAAGCCACTCGTCACAGCGCGCCTCACTTTGAGAGACAACAATACCTTTTTTATAAAACCGAGCAACATATAGCATAGCATCAGGAAGCCCTCTTTCTGCAGCCCTCAGGTACATTTTGAAAGCTTCATTCAAATCCTTTTCTACCACAATACCATTCTCATAACACACTGCGAGGTAGAACTGTGCTCCCACCCCATTATTAATGGCACATTTCTTTAGTTCGTTATACCCATACTGGATATAGCCATTATAAATGTATTGCAAAGCCTCAGAGGTTTGCTCATGAAATTTCTGTGCAGATAATGTAATGCTACAGAAAAATATAAAAAACACAATCAGACGTCTCATTGCAGATTAGAAAAAAGGCTGTGCCATAAACGCTTTCACAGCACAGCCCATATTTATAATATCTATCAATTATTCGTATTATTTATTCTCGTCATCTGAGAAATCCTATTTATCATCTTCCTTACTGGCCGAAGACATTTTGTTTGCATATTTGAGCTTCCCCCAATTAGCATCAGAACCATCAAATTGAATTATTCGTTTGTAATACATATCAAATATTGTTGGGGTTTTACTGGATTTTCCCATAGTATTCATTAGTGTACCAAGCAATTGATACTTCTTTAGACCAGGAATTTCTGCTCTGGCATTTTGAAGTTTAAAAGACCCTTTGTCAAAATTTCCCACCCAATCAAAAATAATAGCCAAAGACTTTTCTTTATCAATTTCCTTATATGGCGCATCAGCTTTTACATGAGTAACTGCATAAGGTACTTGTTTTATACCAAACCCTTTATACTCATCAAGGTCCATACTTCTAGGCAACTCATTATAAATAGGAGCAAAGATCAAATCCGAAATCCAAGTTGTCAACTGAATATTATTCCAGTTCTCTGTTTTTTTATTAAATGCATAAGCAATGCTAAATCCCAAGTTAAGAACACTTTCGTCTTCTGTGAAATGTAATGCAGAAGAACCTGTAAAAACATTTTTTTTCTTATCTTCTGATCTTTTAGCCTCCGTCGTAAGTGTTTCTATAGCAGTAAATAGTCGTTTATCATATTCTGTAAACTTTCCTGAAGGGGTCTCTGTTGTAGAGTACTCACCATACAGAGCAGTAGACACATCGCATATACATGTAGGACTTTGATTTTCACTAATTTTAGGGGCTATGGTAATCGTCAGATTTTCTTCTGTTGCCACAGCCTTTTTTGATGCTTCCTCGTCTCCTTGTTTCTTTTTGCTATTGTCCCAAAGAGGTCTTGCACTGCCATTGTGAATAAGAAAACTCTGATCTACAGCAATAAATATGGTTTTAGTCGTTTTGTTGCTTGCCCATAAAGCCTCATTGTATATCTCTAATTTGATATTGTCATCTTCATAAACACTATTAGCGTTAGAATACATAAAAATCAAGGCGTTTCGATATTTTGTTTCTTCCTTGCTTTTTTTACCACCAAAAGCTTGACCAAAAAAAAGGCAGCAGATAGCTAATAATAAAATTTTTTTCATAATCTTAAAAAGTTTTTTAATGAAAGAATAAGTAATTAGTTATGTTATATGAGAATTATCTGTAATCGACTCACCATCCAAAATAATCATCCAACCTCTTTTGCAGTTTTTCAGAATTTCGCTCCAAATCAGCATTGACAGCATCTTTCACCACTTTTTTTGCAACATCTGCTGTACAAGCAATGGCTACGCGCACCTCAAACCTCTTACTACTAGTAATGCGATAAATATCTTCAACCATCATCACATCTTCAAGACTTTGGAAAATGCTATTTTTTGCAGCCTTTAAGCTTTTTATTAACGCCTCTCCTTCTTTCGACTCAATCAATTCTGTTTTAATTGCCCAATCTATTTGCAATGATATTTCTGATTGGATTTTTTCAACGAGAACAGACTTTGCAAGTTCAACAGCACGGTTTTTCGCCGCATTGTAATCTTGATTGACGCTATTCGCTTCTGCCATAACATAAGCGGGAAACAGTTTGGAGTCATATTCCATTTGCATAATATACATAGCATCCATCTGTCTTTCCAATGGTAAAGCACTGGGAGTTGTCTTCCAGCCGTCATTTAATAGTTGTTCTGCATCTTCTTCCGAGAGTATTAAAGCTTTGTCTTTATTCTTTTTCTTTGAAGCTTTATAGATTTTCAAACGTTCCTCTCGTTGTTCTTCAAAGTTTTGCGCATAACTTGAAACCACAAATGCGGCCATCAAAATGAATAAAACTAATTTCTCCTTTCTCATTTCTTATTAAATTTTTCAAGGCCAACAGTTCCCAGGCTGGACGGTTTGTTACATAGTACGGTTTAGAAAAGAGCATAAAAAAAGCGTGGGAACTGATTGTTGCCCGTCCCACGTTCTGAGGCTCTCGCATTGCCTAATCCTATAGAACAGACAACGCTAGAGCCCACGCCGATATGAAACACACATCCAAAAATGCAACTCTCTACACCACATGAGTTGTGAAGATACAATTCATGTTAGTAGGAGGCACATCAATGGCTGCGAAAAATCACACCTCTGGGCATCTACCGTTGCTTAGTTCAAGATAGGATTATGAAATTTGCGAGATTTCAGAACGTCATGAACAAAGTGCCAAGTAAACGCCTTCAATATGTCTGTTGACTTTATCTACCAAAAAACGCAACACATAGGTGTAAATAAATTCACGTCCTATGTATTATTGCTATGTATAAAATAGCATTACCATTATCAAAATTGATTAAACAAAACTGACAATGGTTGGCTTATAAAGTCCACAGGCAAATGTAGTAAAAAAAATGTTATAAAGAAAGAGAAAATATCAGTTTTTTATCATCGCCAGAAAAAAGGCGCCCTCGGAAGGGGAATCCTCCTGAGGGCGCATCAAACAATTATAGGTATGAAAAGAATGAATTATTCAGAT